>CAMNKK010000005.1 GCA_946542235.1 uncultured Clostridia bacterium
TCCGGAGTTTTTCTTATCGTATCACAAAAAGGGAAGGGAACGCAACGGAGAAAGCGCCGGGAGGCCGCGGATGTGCCCGCGGCCGGAGCGGAAAAGCGGCGGCGAATGAAAGGAGAAAGGCAGCATGGAAGACAGGGAGCTGGTGCTGAAATACGCGCCGATCATTTATTTTGACAGCGGGGAGACGATTTTTCCCCGGGCGGTGGGATATACGATTTTCACCCGGACGGCGCGGAGCGCCTCCTTTCCCGGGAGGGAGGTGCCGGTGCCGGAGGGAGCACGGGTCCTGGAATACGCCTATTACTACGATTATGACATTGAGCATATGTATGACCTGGAACACATCTGGGTCACGGTGGACGGGGACGGAAAAGCCGCGGCCGCCCAGGGAAGCTTTCACGGAAAGTATCTGGAGATGCTGATTCCCGGGCTGCACGGCGCCCTGGCTCCCGAAGGAAACAGGGTGCAGGTTTTCTGTCAGCCGGGAAAGCACGCCTTTCTGCCCGCGGGGGATCTGGCGCGGATCGTGCCGGGATGGGAGCGCTGCTGCCTGGAGGGAGCCGGGGGGCCCGTGCTGATCGGCAACCCCTTCAGCGCAAAGTATGCCCCGGAAGGAAAGGATCTGTTTATTCCCCGGCCGGAGGACGATGAACACAGCCGCAGGTATCTGCGGGAGAAGCTGGCCTTCCGCCCCACGCTGCAGTACGTCCGCAGGGAGCTGGATCCGGGAATCTACCGGACCTGGAAGGAGCTGTATGAACTGATTCCGGAATGGATCCGGGCGGAATGCCGGCGGCTGGAGCGCCTGTACGGGGACTGATTCTCAGAGAAAGGGAACGGAACAGAACATGTATGACATGGGCAGACAGGCGGCGCAGCGCCTGCGGATGTGGATGGAAGAGATGCCGGCGCATCTTTATACCCCGGTGGGAACGGCGGAGTTTCGGTTTTTTACCACCGCGGAACGACTGTCCGCCGAGGAGGCGGACCGGCATGAAAGCAGGCCGTGCCCGCCGGGGACAGCCTGGGGGATGAAATGGGAATACGCCTGGTTTGCCGGGGACGCCGTGCTGCCGGAAGGCTGCGAAGGACGCCGGGTGATCCTGCTGTCCGGAACCGGCGGAGAGCAGCTGGTGTACGCCAACGGCCGGGCGGTCGGATCCATCGACCGGAACCACAGCTATGTGACCCTGACGAGAAAGGGCCGGGCAGGGGAGCGCTTCCATCTGCAGATCGAGAGCTATGCCGGCCACGGTCCCCGGCTGGAAACGCTGGGGCCCTGCCCGCCGGAACGGCCGGCCATCGCCCCGGTGGAGGCGCCCCAGTGCAGGACGGAGCAATCCGTGATCGCGGTGTGGAACGAGGAAGCCTATCAGCTGATGATGGACGCGGAAGCGCTGGAGAAGCTGCTTCGGGTGCTGCCGGACAGGAGCCTGCGAGCCATGAAGGTGGCGAAGGCGCTTCAGCGGTTTACCCAGACCGCGGACTTTGAGATCCCGGATCCCGCGGAGCGGGAGAAAAGCTTTCGGGAGGCCAGGGCGGTGCTGCGGGAGGCGCTGGAATGCCGGAACGGCTCCACCGCGCCGGTGATGTGGGTGCTGGGACAGTCGCATATCGACCTGGGCTGGCTGTGGCCGGTGGAGGAAACCTTCCACAAATCTGTCCGGACCTATTCCAATCAGCTGGCGCTGATGGAGGAATATCCCGAGTACCGCTTTCTGCTGTGCGAGCCCGCGCTGCTGGACATGCTGAAGGAGCGGGACCCGGAGGTGTGGAACCGTGTCAGGGAAGCGGCCCGGCGGGGCCAGATGGTGCCGGAAGGCGCTTTCTATGTGGAATGCGACACCAACCTGCCCTCGGGGGAAAGCCTGATCCGCCAGCTGATGTACGGGCTCCGGTGGTTCCGGGAGGAAATGGGGACGGAGACGCAGGTCGCCTGGCAGCCGGATACCTTCGGCTTCACGGCTGCGCTGCCGCAGATCCTGAAAAAGATGGGCATCCGTTATTTTGCGACGGAGAAGCTGCTGCGCGCCGATCCGGAGACCCAGCGCTTTCCCTGGCAGAACTTTGTCTGGGAAGGGCTGGACGGCAGTACGGTGGAAGCCCTGTCCTTCTTCAAGGCCAACGCCCCGGTGGACCCGTCGCTGCTGCACCGGCGGTGGGAACAGGAGCGAACCCAGGAAACCGGGATCGACACCATGCTGTATACCTTCGGATACGGAGACGGCGGCGGCGGGGCGACCAGGGACATGCTGGAGATGCTGCGGAGAACCGAAAACCTGGAGGGCGCGCCCCGGACCCGGTGGGGCGGGCTGCGGGAGTTCTTTGAGGAAACGTCCCGCCAGGCGGAGGGAAACCGATGGACGGGAGAACTGTACCTGGCGTGGCATCGGGGTACCCTGACATCCCAGCGGAGGCAGAAGGCGGCCATGCGCCGGGCGGAGTTTGCCCTGGCGGAAGCGGAGCGGCTGCTGGCGATGCTGCCGGAGGAGGCGGCGGCCCGGAAGGACCGGATGGAAGCCCTGTGGAAGAAGCTGATGCTGAACCAGTTCCACGACATCGCCGGCGGCGTGGGCATCGCAAGGGTGCACAGGGAAGCGGAGCGGGATCTGCGGGAGATCCGGGAGGAGCTGGAACCGCTGTGCGACGGCTGGAGGAGGAGCATTTTCGGCGTCCGGGATGGGGAGGGAACCACGCTGATCAACCCGCTGCCCTGGCCCCGGAAGGAATGGGTGACGCTGCCGGACGGACGGGAAATCTATGCCTGTCTGCCCCCGGCGGGCGCCGTATCCGCGGAGGAAGCGGCGGAGGAGGTCCCGGAGACCATAGGCGTCACGGAGACGGAGGAAGGCTGGATCGCAGAGAACCGGATGATCCGGCTGCGGCTGGGCCGGGACGGCGTCATTCTCGGGCTGAAGGATCTGGAAACCGGCACGGAAATGCTGGAAAGCGGCCAGCGGATGAATGACTGGCGGCTGTATCGGAACATCCAGACGGTTTACGACGCCTGGGAGATGGACCGGAACTGGCGGGAGGAGATCATCCCCGGCGCGGTGGAGGCGCGGACGGAGCTGACCCGGAGGACGCCCTTCCTGGCGGAATTCACCGTGGAGCGCAAATTCGGGAACAGCAGCTCGGTGCAGAAGATCCGGATCCGAAGCAATCGGAGGCTGGTGGAATTCGACACGGAGGTAGACTGGCAGGAACGCCGGAAGATGCTGAAGACGCACTTCGAGAGCAATATCCTCTGCGAAAACGCGGTCCATGAGATTCAGTTCGGCCAGATCGCGCGGCCCTGCCATCATTCCCATCCCTTCGCGGCGGACCGCTACGAGGTCTGCAATCACCGCTACAGCGCCCTGTGCGAGGCGGAGCGGGGATTTGTCCTGCTGAACGACGGCATCTACGGCATCTCGAGCGACCGGGGGGAGCTGGCCCTGACGCTGCTGCGCGCCCCGCTGGTGCCGGACGATACCTGCGACCGGGGACGGCATCACTTTGTATACGCCCTGATGCCCTTCGCGGGCTCTCTCGTAAAGGCAAACCCTGCCCGGGCCGGGTATGAGCTGAATGTGCCGGCGGCCGCGCTGAAGGGGCGGGCGGAAAAACGGAGCGGAATCTGGTGTGAGGGCGAAAGCGTCCTGCTGGAGGCGGTGAAGCCGGCGGAGGACGGGAATGGCCTGATTCTCCGCCTGTATGAGAGCATGGGCACGGCCGGGGAGGGCTGCCTGCATCTTCCCTTCACGGGGGAGGTATACGCCTGCGCCATGACGGAGGAAAAGGGGGAAAGCCTGGGAACGGGAGACCTGTTCCGGCTGCGGCTGAAGCCCTATGAGATCGTTACGCTGCGCGCGGTTCCGGAAGGAAAATTTCCTTAAGTTATTCTCAATTTACTCAAAATAAACTCAAAGATTAACAACAATTTATTGACAAGCTGATCTGAAACGGATAAAATGGAGTCAGCAGACGAAGATATGTGAATGTTTGTGAATGGTTCGCGAATTGCCCGGTCCATGAAGGAGGGTCGCTTCCATGCTTTATGAGGAAATGGTTCTCCTGCATGAGCAGAAGACGCGGAAAATACTTTTTTCCCAGGTGACCGGCCCCGGCGGGATGCGGGGCGCCTTTCCCGAGGGGGACGGCGTTCCGGATACAAGAAGGTGCGGCTTCGCGCTGGCGCATCTGGCGGAAGCCTTTCTGATCCCGGGAAACGGATTTTATCACAGCCCGCGCGTGAAGGATGCGCTGGAAACGGGACTGGCCTTTCTGACTTCCCATCTGCGGCCGGGCGGATGCATGGATCTGACCAGCTGCAATTTCGCCTCCGCGCCGGATACGGCCTTTACCCTGAACGAAATCATCGTCGCGTGGTGGCTGCTGGAAAAGGATGAAAGCGGGGAAGCGGAATGGCTTCGCGCTCCGCTGAAGGCCCTGATCGGGCGCTGCGGCGAGGGCGTGATGAACGGAGGCTTCCATACCCCGAACCACCGGTGGGCGATCGCCTCCTGCCTGCTGCATGCGGCCCGCATCTGCGGAAGGGACGACTTTTCCCGCCGGGCGCAGACCTATCTGGGCGAAGGCCTGGATATCAACGCCGAGGGTGAATTCGCGGAGCGCAGCGGAGGAATCTACAACCTGGTGAACGATGACCAGATGATCCGGCTGTATCTGGCGACGGGGGACAGCCGCTATCTGGAGGCAGCCCGCAGCAATCTGCGGATGATGCTGAGCTATATCGATCCGGACGGCTCCGTTTTTACCGGAAACTCCACCCGGCAGGACCGGGGGAAGAAGGTTTATCTGGACGGGTATTACAGACTGTTCCTGCTGACGGGGTATCTGCTGGGGGACGAGGAGCTGGCCGCTTACAGCGAATACTGCCGGGAAACGGCCGCCGCGAACGGCCGGACGCCGGACTGCCTGGCCTGGCTGGCGCTGTATCCGGATCTGGAGGAATTCGGCAGGCGGAAAAATCCGGATCTGACCGGAATTCTCCGGTGCCGGAAGCTGTTCGCTCCCTCCGGTATCGCCCGGATCCGGCGGGGAGACTGGTCCTGCTCCCTGATGCGGGAGAAGCCCGACTTCCTGTATTTCCAGCACGGCGGCAGCACGATCTGCCTGGCGGTTTACCAGAACGTATGCGACCGGCGGAACTTCGCGGCGGAAACGCTGGAGGAGACGGAGCGGGGATACCGCATGACCGCGAGGGCGGACAGCTGGTATTATCTGCCCTTTGAGGGCAAAGGGCCGGACACCTCGGACTGGTGGGCGATGGACAACGCGCGCACCAGGGAAAGAATGGCGGAGGACTCCCTGCGAACCGAAATCGAGGTGATTCCGGAGGAGGACGGGGTCGAGCTGGTCTTCCGCTCGGAGGGGCTGAGCGGCGTGCCGGTGCGGCTGGAATGGGGACTTCCCGCGGGAGAGAGGCTGCGGAATGAAAATTTCTGCCTCGAAACCAGCCCGGGCGGGCAGATCACCGTCGGCGGAGGACGGCTGGAGATCGGCAGGGAGGAAGGAGAAATCCTGACCATCGATCCCTGCTTCGCGGAGCATGATTCCCGGGCGAGGATGAGCGGCGCCTTCCAGGCGGCCGGGGAGCGCTTCACGGTTTACATGACGGCGTTCTCTCCCTTCGAGAGACGGATCCATCTGGGAACGAAGCCGCTGTTTCCGAAATTATTCAGAGCATGAACGCGGGAGAAACCCGCTGAACAAAATCGGATCCGAGTATGAAGAGAAGGAGTGAGGGAGACACATGACCAACAAAGCTTCGGAGAGGCTCAGACCGGACCGCAGGGGCTGGCTGAAGCCCTACCTGTCCGGGACCTGGCAGCTGTATGCGATGATGCTGATTCCCATCATTTACATCATCTGCTTCAAGTATAAGCCGATGCTGGGTATCGTGATGGCGTTCAAGAAGTATACCCCCTTCGGCGGCCGATCCATGTGGGAGATGGAATGGGTGGGCTTCCAGTGGTTTGAGGAAGCGTTCCGGGATTCCCTGTTCTGGAAATCCCTGGGCAACACGCTGATCCTGAACCTGGGCGACCTGCTTTTCGGATTCCCCTTCCCGATCATTCTGGCGATCTTCCTGAACGAGCTCCGGTCCAACAAGGTCCGGAAGACGACCCAGCTGGCGCTGTACCTGCCGAACTTCCTTTCCTGGGTTATCATCTCCGGTATTACCTCCCAGATTTTCGCTGCCAGCGGCCTGATGAACAACCTGATCGGAGCCCTGGGCGGAAGCACCGTGCCCTTCCTTTCGGATACGGGTATGTGGCGCGGCGTCTACTGGATCATGGGTATCTGGCAGAGCGCGGGCTATTCCCTGATCATCTACCTGGCCGCGCTGATGAGCAACGACCCCTCGCTTTCCGAGGCAGCCTACATCGACGGTGCTACCCGGATGCAGCGGATCTGGCACGTGACGGTTCCGCAGATCATGCCGACCATTTCCACCCTGCTGATCATGCAGGTCGGCAAGGTCGTGTCCATCTCCTTCGACCGTCCGTACATGATGCGGAACGCGCTGGTGATCGACGTGGCGCAGGTTATCTCCACCTTTGTGTATGACAAGGGACTGAAGGGCGGACGGTTTGATTACGCGGCGGCCGTAGGCCTGTTCCAGTCCATCGTGGGTATCGTGCTGATCCTGATTGCCAACCATGCATCCAAGAAAATGGGACAGGAGGGCATTATCTGATGAGTCAGAACAAGAGTACGAAAATATCCTCCCGTCAGGCAGAGAAAAAGGTCCGGGAGGCGACCGGCGAGCTGATTACGCCCGCCGAGAAAAGATACCAGCTGGGATGGGCGATCTTCTTCATAATCGTTTCGATCATCGCCATCATCCCGATCATTCGGGTTATTTCGATTTCCTTCTCCTCGAAGGACGCCATTCTGAAGGGCAGCGTGTTTGTATGGCCGGTGGGCTTCAATACCGACGCGTACTCCAAGGCGCTGAAGACCGGCAACTTCCTGGGCACCATGGGCTATTCCATCCTGCTGATGCTGGAGGCCTGTGCCATCAACATGGTGATGACCATCCTGCTGGCGTTCCCGCTGAGCCGGAGAAACCTGCGGAAGAGCGGCCTCATCATGACCTTCTGCGTGCTGACCATGTACCTGAACCCCGGCACCATCCCGACCTTCCTGAACGTCCGCGACTTCGGGCTGGTCAACACCATCTGGGCCCTGCTGGTTCCGGGCGCGCTGAGCGTGTACAACATGATCATTATGCGGACGGCCTTCCGCTCCATCGATGAGTCGCTTTATGAGGCGGCGAGGATCGAGGGCTGCAGCGAGTTCAGGATCATGTGGCAGATTGCGGTGCCGCTGACGGTGCCCACCATCGCGACCCTGGCCCTGTTCTACGCGGTATCCCGCTGGAACGGCATTGAGGACCAGATTTACTACATCAACACCTCGAACCTTTACACGGTGCAGATGACCCTGAAGCAGATGATCGAATCCATCGCCATCTCTGCCGAGGAAGGCTCCACGACGCAGATGACGCCCGAAAACGTCAAGGCGGCGAGCATTACGCTGTCCATGCTGCCCATGCTGATCGTGTATCCCTTCGTGCAGCGGTTCTTCACCCAGGGCATTATGCTGGGTGCGGTAAAAGGCTAAAGTTCAGGATTTGAGCCCATTGGGCTGAATCATATATTAAAAAGGAGGAACACCCCATGAAGAAATTCCTTGCAACGCTGCTGGTCATGGCGCTGGCGCTGACGATGTTCAGCTTCCCGGCCATGGCGGAAACCACGACCATCAAGGTCATGCTGTGGGACCGCGGTGACGCGCCTGCGGGCGGAACCGTTGAAAACAGCAAGATGACCACCTGGATCAATGAGCAGATCGCTCCCCTCGGCATCCAGGTTGAGTTCGTATCCACCCCCCGCTCCGGGTCCGATGACAAGCTGATCACCTGGATGGGCGGCGGCTCTGCCCCCGACGTTATCTTCAGCTACGGCCAGAGCACCTTCCTGAACTTTGCGACCCAGGGCGGCCTGGTTGACCTGGCTCCCGCCATCGCGAAGCTGGGCGAAGGCAACAACATCGAGAAGTATGTCGGCGACGTCATGAACATGGGCAACATCGACGGCAAGCAGTACGCTCTGCTGTCCAAGCGCGGCGCCGCGAACCCCCGTCACACCGCCTACATCCGCGCCGACTGGCTGGAGGAGCTGGGACTGCCCATGCCCACCAACAAGCAGGAGCTGATCGACACCCTGTACAAGTTCAAGGAACTGAAGCCGGACTGCATCCCGTGGGCGATGAACGGCCGGACCGACACCGAGAAGACCTACCTGAACTTCGTCGGCTCCTATGTCACCTTCGCGGACGAGAAGGATCAGTACGACTATTCCGAAGCCTACATCGTGATGCATGACGGCGCGCTGGAAGGCATCCGTCAGCTGAACAAGCTGTACAATGACGGCATCATCGGCAAGGACTTCGCCACCGACACCACCGAGGATCTGTTCAAGGCCGCTGTGGCTTCCGGCAACGTCGGCTTCGTGCTGGATGACAACACCCGGATCTTCGACTACATGGAAGCGCTGAACTGCGAGAACGGCGTCCAGGTCCGCACCACCTTCGTTCCGATTTCCGTGTTCACCATGGAAGACGGCTCCATCCGCAACCCCTTCGAGTATGCCTACGGCATGTATGTCATGGTTCCGTGGACTTCCGCCGACAAGGTGGACGCGGTTGTGACCTACCTGAACTGGCTGTGCGATCCGATCGTGGCTGAGAACATCGCCTATGCTCCCGAGCACAAGAACGATGAGAACGGCATTGCGATCCCCTTCACCGGCGACGAGCTGTCCGCGATGGGCTACAAGACCACCCTGGACGACTTCAACATCCTGAACAAGCACTTCACCTGGACCGAAGAGCGCGAAGGCGTCATCGCCGGATATCAGGGCAGCAACATCTTCGAAACCCACGAGTGGTTCGCGAACCTGTATGACACCCTGCAGATCGGCTTCTTCCGGTATCCCACCATGCCCATGGCTCCCGAAGTGGAAGCTCAGAAGGGCGACATCGTGAAGGCGGATATGATCTCCTACGTGTACCGCCTGATCTCCTGCCCGACCGATCAGTTTGACAGCCTGGAAGCTGAGCTGAAGGCCAACCTGGTCAACGCGGGCCTGAATGAGATCATCGAAGCCCGTGACGCTTACTATCAGAGCGTGAAGGGCAACTGATCCCTGACCTGAATCCCTGCCGCCCGGCCGCAATGGCCGGGCGGCTTATTTATCCGAAATGCTCAAAAGATTACCACAATAATATCAAAATGTGTTGAAATTGTGCGCGAATAATGATATACTTTTCCTCAGTAAGCACAGGACAAAAAACAGATCCCATGAGTAAATATCCTCCCGAAAAGGAAGGTGGCACAGGATGGCGCTGGTAAACATGAAAGAGCTTCTGCGGCAGGCGGAAGCGGGCGGCTTTGCCGTCGGATCCTTCAGCGTGGCGAACATGGAATGCGTCCGCGGCGTGATCCGGGCGGCGGAGGAATGCGCGGCGCCGGTGATTATTCAGGTGGCGGAAATCCGGCTGCCCTATTCGCCGCTGCATATCATCGGGCCCATGATGCGCTCCGCGGCGGAGCATGCCTCCGTTCCGGTGGCGGTGCATCTTGACCACGGAAAGACCCTGGACTGCATCCGGGAGGCGCTGGACCTGGGGTTTACCTCCGTGATGTGCGACGGATCGGATCTGCCGCTGGAGGAAAACATCGCCCTGACACGGCAGGTGATCGAAATGGCCGGGAAGACGGGGGCCGCGGTGGAGGCCGAGATCGGGCGCGTGGGCCGCAGCGAGGACGGGAGCGACGCGCCGGAGGAGATCGCGTCCGTCGGGGACTGCTTCCGCATGGATGAAACGGGGATCGACGCCCTGGCAGTGGGCATCGGGAACGCCCACGGCCTCTATGCCGCGGCGCCGAAGCTTCGCTACGAGGTGCTGGAACAGCTGAAGGGAAAGCTGCATGCCGCCCTGGTGCTCCACGGCGGCACGGGCCTGACGGACGAACAGTTCCGCCGGGTGATTTCTCTGGGAATGCGGAAGATCAACATCGCGACGGATATCTTCATGGCTCAGGCGGAAGCCTGCCGGGGCGGCGACGTATTCCGCAATATCGGCGCCTCCGTGGAGGCGGTGGCCCGGACGGCGGCAGGATACATCAAACTATTCGGCAGCGAAGGAAAGGCGGGAACAACATGATTTCATTCCAGACGGGGAAACAGCTGGACATCATTCCGGTGGGAAGGGTTGCCATCGACTTCAATCCCACGGACTACAACCGGCCGCTGAATGAGAGCAGCAATTTCAACAAATATCTGGGCGGATCTCCGGCCAACATCGCCGTGGGCATGGCCCGGCTGGGCAACCGGGTCGGCTTCCTGGGCCGGGTTTCGGACGACCAGTTCGGCACGTATGTGACGGACTACTTCCGCCGGGAGGGGATCGACGTATCCCATATCTTCCGCTGCGAGCACGGGGAAAAGCTGGGGCTGACCTTTACGGAGATGCTGTCTCCCACGGAATCCTCCATCCTGATGTACCGGGAAGGGGTGGCGGACCTGCAGCTGAATGTCGGAGATGTGGACAAGGAATATATCGCTTCCTCCGCCTGCCTGCTGATTTCGGGAACCGCGCTGTGCACCTCCCCGACCCGGGAGGCGGCCTTCAAGGCGCTGAGCTTTGCGCTGCACAGCGGAGTCCGGGTGGTGTTCGACGCGGATTACCGGGCCTATACCTGGAAGAACAAGGATGAGATCGCCATCTATACCTCCCTGGTGGCGGAGAAGGCGGACATCATCATGGGCAGCCGGGAGGAATTTGACCTGATGGAGCGGCTCACCGGCCTGAACGGGACCGACGAGGCTTCCGCGGCCTACTGGCTGGGGAAGAAGGCAGAGATCTGCGTCATCAAGCACGGAAAAGCCGGCTCCCGGGCCTACAGCAGGGAAGGAAGCTACGACGTGAAGCCCTTCCCGGTGGACGCGCTGAAGGGATTCGGCGGCGGAGACGGATACGCCAGCGCCTTCCTGCACGCACTGATGGGCGGGAAGCCCCTGGGCGAGGCGCTGGAGATGGGCAGCGCCTCCGCGGCCATGCTGGTGGCCAGCCACGCCTGCAGCCGGGATATGCCGGATGAGGAGAGCCTGGCGGCGTTCATCCGGGAGAAGAAGGAGAAGTACGGCTCTGTCATCACCAGACTGTGAAACAGACGAGATGAATGAAAAGGAGAATCACCATGAGCGAAGTCAGGATCATGAAGCCCTTCATCAACGGAAAGTTTGTGGACAGCAAATCCGAAAAGTACAACACCATCCATGATCCTTCCACGGGGAAGGAAATCGCGAAGGTTCCCTGCTGCACGAAGGAAGAGGTGGAGGAAGCCATCGCCGCGGCCAAGGCGGCCTATCCGGCCTGGCGGGATACCCCGGTGCGCAAGCGGGCGGCCATCATGATGAAGCTCCGGAACCTGATCGAGGAGCATATGGATGAGCTGACGCTGCTGTGCGCAACGGAGAACGGCAAGTGCTGGAGCGAAGCGGCGGGAGACGTGGGCAAAGCCCTGGAGATGACGGAGCTGGCCTGCTCCGCGCCGAGCCTGCTGATGGGGGAGAGCCTCATGAACACCTCCTCCGGATATGATACCACGCTGTACCGGGAGCCCATCGGGGTGTTCGCGGGCATCGCGCCCTGGAATTTCCCGGCCATGATTCCCGTGGGCTGGATGGCACCGCTGTGCATTGTGTGCGGCAACGCCTTTGTGCTGAAGCCCGCCTCCACGACGCCCATGACCTCGCTTCGGTTTGCCGAGCTGTATAAGGAAGCGGGCGTGCCGGACGGCATCTTCAACATCGTGCCCTGCTCCCGGAACGAAGCGGAGATCTTCCTGACCCACGAGGACGTCCGGGGCATCACCTTCGTCGGCTCCACCGCCGTCGGGAAGCATGTTTACGCCACCGCGGCGGCTCACGGAAAGCGGGTCCAGTGCCTGTGCGAAGCCAAGAACCACGCGCTGGTGCTGGCGGACGCACCCATCACCCGGACGGCGGCGGGCATCATGAACTCCTCCTTCGGCTGCGCAGGCGAGCGCTGCATGGCGCTGCCGGTGGTGGTGGCGGAGGAAGCCATCGCCGATCAGCTGGTGGCGGAAATCGTACGCCTGTGCAGGCAGCAGAAGGTAGGCCCGGCCTATGACAAAACCAGCAACCTGGGGCCGGTGGGCAGCAAGGGACATCAGCAGTTCATTCTGGACTGGATCGAGAAGGGCATTTCCGAGGGCGCCCAGCTGGTGCTGGACGGCCGGAACGTGAAGGTGGAGGGATATGAGGACGGATACTATATCGGCCACACCATCTTCGACCATGTGACCGAGGAGATGACCATCGGCACCCGGGAGGTATTCGGGCCGGTGCTGTGCATCAAGCGGGTGAAGAACTTCGAGGAAGGAATTCAGATGATGAACCGCAATCCCTTCGCCAACGGTTCCGTCATCTTTACCCAGAGCGGCTATTATGCCCGGGAGTTCGCCCGGCGGACGGACGGCGGCATGGTGGGCGTGAACGTGGGCATCCCGGTGCCGATCGGCGTATTCCCCTTCAGCGGCCACAAGCAGTCCTTCTTCGGAGACCTGCACTGCCACGGAAAGGATGCCTTCCGGTTCTATACGGAGAGCAAGACCGTGACCATGCGGTGGTTTGACGAGGAGGAAATGAAGAAGGAGCAGGTTTCGACCTGGGACGGATCCCTGTAAACCGGAAGCTGCCGGCCGGGGGCGGAAAGCCGTTCCCGGACCGGAGAAAAACGCGGACCAGACAACGAATCAATCAAAGGAGAATGAGAGCATGAAGACGCTGAACATCGGAATTATCGGAGCGGGCAGGATCGGCAATGTGCACGCGGAGTCCATCACCTACCACATTCCCCAGGCGAGGGTCGCCCGGGTGTCGGATCCCGTCGGGGACAGCGCCAGAAAGCTGGCGGAGCGCTTCGGCGTGCCGGCGTATTCCACGGACTATATGGACATCATCAATGATCCGGAAATCGACGCGGTGCTGGTCTGCACGCCGACTCCCACCCACGCGGACATCTCCATCGCGGCGATGAAGGCCGGAAAGCATGTATTCTGCGAGAAGCCGGTGCATACGTCCCTGGAGCGGATCCGGGACGTGGCGAAGACCGCGGAGGAGACGGGCAGAAAGCTGCAGATCGGCTTCAACCGCAGGTTTGACCACAACCACCGCCATGTGCAGCAGCTGGCCCAGGACGGCACGCTGGGCAGCATCGAGATCATCAAGATCACGTCCCGGGATCCGGAGCCGCCGTCTCCCGAGTATGCGGCCTCCTCCGGCGGACTGTATATCGACATGATGATCCATGACTTCGACATGGCCATGTTCCTGGCCGGCTGCGACGTGACGGAAGTCTACGCCATGGGCACCAGCCTTGTGGATCCGCGGATCGGGCAGGCGGGAGACGTGGACACGGCCATCGTGACCCTGACCTTTGAAAACGGCGCCCTGGGGGTGATCGACAACAGCCGCCGGGCCGCCTACGGATACGACCAGCGGGTCGAGGTCTTCGGCAGCCTGGGTATGGCCGCGGACGAAAATGACGGAGACTCCACGGTGCGCGTGTCCACCGCCGGCGGCGTGGTCAGCGACAAGCCGCAGTTCTTCTTCCTCGAGAGGTACATGCAGTCCTTCACCGACGAGATGAAGTGCTTCATCCAGGCGATTACGGAGGACAGCGAGGTTCCGGTGGGCATCCACGCGGGACTGATGAGCGTCGTGCTGGCCAAGGCGGCGAAGAAGTCCCTGGACGAGCATCGGCCGGTAAAGATCAGCGAGATCATGTGAGGGTAAAGGGATGAACGAGAATATCATCAAGGCGCGGGGCGCCCACCCGTTCGGACTGAAATGGCTGGCCAGGATGGACGGCGCGCACGCGGATATGCTGATGGACTTTGGCGTGTACCGCATGCGGAAGGGGGATGTCTGGGAGGAGAAGGAACCGCTGGAAAAGGCGGCCCTGCTGGTGTACGGAGAGGTCCGGTTTGAGTGGGACGGGAAGGAACACACGGAAAGCCGCGCCAACTGCTTTGACGTGCCGCCCACCGCGCTGCACGCGGACCGGGCGCATCCCGTGAGAATCACCTGCCTTTCCGACGAGGCGGAGATCAACCTGATGCGCACGGAGAACGAAAGGGAATTCGGCGCGAAGCTGTACCTGCCCGCGGACACGCCGGACGAGTTCCGGGGCGCGGGGCTGATGCGGGAAACCAGCACAAGAATCGTGCGGACCATATTCGACTATTCCAACGCGCCGGAAGCAAACCTGGTGCTGGGCGAGGTGATCGGCTTCCCCGGAAAGTGGAGCAGCTACCCGCCGCATCATCATCCGCAGCCGGAAATCTACTACTACAAGACCAACCCGGAAAACGGCTTCGGATACGGAGAGCTGGGGGAGGACGTGGTGAAGGTGCAGAACAATGACACCGTCTTTATCCAGCCGGGGCTGACCCATCCCCACTGTACGGCGCCGGGATACGCGCTGTGGTATCTGTGGGCCATCCGCCATCTGGACGGGCAGCCCTACAGGCAGCCGGAATGCCCCGTGTTCCTGCCCGAGCACCTGTGGGTCATGGAGCCGGACAGCGTCTACTGGGGGGACCGGAAGAATTCATCCGGAGGAGAAACGCAATGAAGACGGTACGCATCACCATGGCCCAGGCCCTGGTACGGTTCCTGGACCGGCAGTATATCGAGCTGGACGGGGTGGAGCACAAGTTTGTGAACGCCATGTTCGGCGTTTTCGGCCACGGCTGCGTCGTCGGCGTAGGCCAGGCGCTGCAGCAGGGCGGGCACGGAATCCGCTTCCTGCAGGGCAAGAACGAACAGAACATGGCGCTGGCCGCCACGGCCTTCGCGAAACAGAAGAACCGGACGGAGATTATCCCCTGCGTCTCCTCCATCGGCCCGGGCGCGATGAACATGGTGACCGCGGCGGGCTGCGCCACGGCCAACCGGATTCCGCTGCTGCTGCTGCCGGGGGACACCTTTGCCTGCCGCCAGCCGGATCCCGTGCTGCAGCAGGCGGAGTTTTTCGGCTCCTTCGGCCAGACCGTGACCGACGCCTTCCGGGGCGTATGCCATTACTTTGACCGGATTGAGCGGCCGGAGCAGCTGATGACGGCGGCGATTCATGCCATGCGCGTGCTGACGGATCCCGCGGATACGGGGGCGGTGTGCCTGGCCATGCCCCAGGATGTGGAAGGGGAAGCCTATGACTATCCGGAATCCTTCCTGCGCAAGCGCGTCTGGCATCTGGACCGGCGCGTGCCCACCGGGGCACAGACGGAACGGGCGGCCCGCCTGATCCGGAGGGCGAAGAAGCCCATCCTGATCTGCGGCGGCGGCGTCCGCTACTCCTTTGCGGGGGACGCGCTGAAGTCCTTCTGCGAATCCACCGGCATCCCCTTTGCGGAAACCCAGGCGGGCAAGGGCGTCCTGCCCTGGAGCCATCCGCTGAACCTGGGCGGCATCGGCGTCACGGGAGGTCAGGCTGCCAACCTGCTGGCAAAGGAAGCGGATCTGGTCATCGCGGCCGGGACCCGGCTGACGGATTTTACCACCAGCTCCAAATGGCTGTTCCGGGAGGATACGCAGTTCGTGTCTCTCAACATCTGCCCCTTTGACGCGGTGAAAATGGACGGGGAGCCCATCCTCTGCGACGCGCGGGAAGGACTGACGGAGCTGGAGAAGGCCCTGAAGGGATATGCGCCGGAATGGGGCGGAAGGATTGCGGAAGCACGGGACCGGTGGAACGCCACGGTGGACGGCTGGTACGGGAAACAGTCGGAGCAGGGCCTGTGCCAGACCCGGGCGCTGGGGATCATCAACGAATTCATGCAGCCCGGAGACATCGCCGTCGGCAGCGCGGGCAGCCTGCCCGGGGACATGCAGCGGCTGTTCCGGCCGGGAGACCGGGATACCTACCATATGGAATACGGGTTCTCCAACATGGGCTATGAGACCAACGGCGCCCTGGGGGTCAAGCTGGCCTGCCCGGACCGGGAGGTGTACACCTTCTTCGGGGACGGAACCTACCTGATGGCGCATTCGGAGCTGCTGACCTGCGTGCAGGAAGGCCTGCGGGTGCACTTCTGCCTGTTCGACAACTCCGGCTGGGGCTGTATCGAAAACCTGCAGAACAACCAGGGCGCCGACACCTTCGGCACGGTGTTCCGCTTCCGGAATCCGGAGACGGGCGAGCTGGACGGGGAGATCCTGCCGGTGGACTTCGCGAAGAACGCGGAAGCCTACGGCCTGAAAACCTACTCCATCCGCACGGAAAAGGAGCTGAAGGAGGCGCTGGCGGACGCCCTGAAGCAGGACCGGCCGGTTCTGTACGACATCAAGGTGCTTCCCGGCACCATGACCCCCGGGTATGAAAGCTGGTGGCGGGTCGGCGTGGCGGAGGTTTCCGAAATGCCCAGGGTGCAGAAGGCCTATGAGGACCTGATGGAACATGTCCGGGATACCCGGAAATTCTGATGACAGGAGGAGCACAAATATGCTGGATCCCCAGAAAGTGAAACTGGCGATTGCGCCCATCGGCTGGACGAACGACGACATGCCGGATCTGGGCGGGGAGAACACCTTTGAGCAGTGCGTCAGCGAGATGGCGCTGGCAGGATTCGAGGGCAGCGAAATCGGCAACAAGTATCCCCAGGATGTGCAGGTGCTGAAGCACAAGCTGGATGTGCGCGGGCTCCGGATCTGCAACGCCTGGTTTTCCACCCTGTTTACCTCCCGGCCCTATGAGGAGACGATCCGGAACTTCATCGCGCACCGGGACCGGCTGTATGCCCTGGGCGCCCGGGTTATCGGCGCCTCGGAGCAGGGAGACTCCATCCAGGGAAAGGACCTGAACATCTTCGGAAATCAGAAGCCTGTATGGACGGATGAGCAGTGGGCCCTGATCGCGAAGGGCTACAACGAGCTGGGCGCCCTGGCGCAGGAGAAGGGAATGACCCTGACCATGCACCATCACATGGGCACCGGGGTGCAGACCGTGGAGGAGATTGACCGGTTTATGGACACGGTGGATCCGGAAAAGGTCTTCCTGCTGTTTGACAGCGGCCATCTGACCTTTGCGGGCATCGATCCCGTGCCCGTGCTGAAAAAGTACATCCACCGGATCCGGCACATCCATCTGAAGGATGTGCGGCTCCCCATCCGGGACGAAGCCCGGAAGGAGGGGTGGAGCTTCCTGACGGCGGTGCGCAACGGCGTGTTCACCGTGCCCGGAGACGGGGATGTGGACTTCGCGCCGATCTTTGAGATCATCCGGGAAAGCGGATACGAAGGCTGGGTCGTTGTCGAGGCGGAGCAGGATCCCGCAAAGGCAAACCCCTTCGAGTATGCGAAGATGGCCCGGAAGTACATCCGGGAAAAGACGGGACTGTAATCCGGCGGGGAAGACCGGAGAAGAATGCCGGGACGCTGTTTTCAGCGCTCCGGCTTTTTTTGCGCTCCCGGCCCGGGACGCTTTTTTCCGCGCCCAACCCCTGGAGGGCGCGGCCGGGAGCCGGAACTCCGGCCAAATCGGCATTTCTGCCCGGAAATTCTTGACAATCAGGGGGAAAGAGGGTTAAAATTTCTTTTTGTTGTGAGCCCGGAATGAAGGAGGGATTGGATGCTGCCGGAAAGGGACTCGGAAGCCTTTCAGAAATTGCTGCGGGATGAGGTGGAGAAGCGGAGAACCTTCGCGATTATTTCCCACCCGGACGCGGGAAAAACCACCCTGACAGAGAAGCTGCTGCTGTACGGCGGCGCCATTCGCAGCGCGGGCAGCGTCAAGGCCCGGAAGACGGACAAGCATGCCACCTCCGACTGGATGGAAATCGAGAAGCAGCGCGGCATCTCCGTGACCTCCTCCGCGATGCAGTTTGTATACGACGGATATCGGATCAATATTCTGGACACCCCCGGACACCAGGATTTCTCGGAGGATACCTACCGGGTGCTGGTGGCGGCGGACGCGGCGGTCATGCTGCTGGACGCGGCCAAGGGCGTGGAAGCGCAGACCATCAAGCTGTTCAAGGTCTGCCGGATGCGGAATATTCCGATCTTCACCTTTGTGAACAAGATGGACCGGGCGGCAAAGGATCCCTTTGCCCTGATGGAGGAGCTGGAACAGGTGCTGGGCATCCGCTCCTGCCCCATGAACTGGCCCATCGGCGTGGACGGGGATTTCCAGGGCGTCTATCACCGGGATACGAAGATGGTGGAGCTGTACACCGGCGGGGATCACGGAAAGACCATGGTCGAGAAGACGGACTTCGCCATCGACGACCCGGAGCTGGCCAAAGTGCTGGACAGGCATTACCGGGACCGGCTGGCGGAGGAAACGGAGCTGCTGGACGAGGCGGGGGATCCCTTCGACCTGGAGAAGGTCCGGAAAGGGGAGCTGACCCCCATGTTCTTCGGATCCGCGGTGACCAACTTCGGCGTGGAGCCCTTCCTGGACCGGTTCCTCAGCTTTACGCCGCCGCCCCTGCCGCGGGAAAGCGATATGGGGATGATCGGCCCCATGGAGCCCTATTTTTCCGGCTTCATCTTCAAGATTCAGGCGAACATGAACCCGGCGCACCGGGACCGGCTGGCCTTCATGCGGATCGTCAGCGGCGCCTTTGAAAAGGGCATGGAGGTCTGGCACAGCGGAACGGGAAAGCCCGTGGCGCTGAAGCAGCCCCAGCAGTTCATGGCCGACGAGCGGGAAGCGGTGGAGGAGGCATGGGCCGGAGACATCATCGGCCTGTTTGACCCCGGGATCTACCGGCTGGGAGATACGCTGAGCACCGGCCCCAAAATGCATTATGCCAATATCCCGGTGTTCGCGCCGGAATTCTTCAACCGGGTCCGGCCGCTGGACAGCATGAAGCGCAAGCAGTTCCAGAAGGGGATCAACCAGCTGGCGGAGGAGGGCGCGATCCAGACCTTCCTGCGGACGGAAACCGGCCGGGAGGAATTCATGGTCGGGGTTGTCGGCATGCTGCAGTTCGAGGTGCTGGAACACCGGCTGAAAACGGAATACCAGGTAGAGATCGTGATGGAGAGCATGCCCTTCCGGTTTGTCCGCTGGATTGCGGAAACCCCGAAGCCGGTGGAGAACCTGAAGCTGACCTCCACCTCGGGCAGGGCGCAGGACAGCCACGGACGGGATGTGCTGCTGTTCGAAAACGAATGGAGCATCCGGCTGGCCTGCGAGAACAACGAAGGCCTGGTGCTGAAGGATACGTCCGACAGATAAGCCGGACGGCAGAAAAGATCCGGAGCAATCCGGAGGGACAGAAGATCAGGAGGAATACAGTCTTACATGGTTCGGGAAGATATTCGGAACATTGCAATCATCGCGCACGTGGATCACGGCAAAACCACCCTGGTGGACCAGATGCTGAAGCAGGGCGGCGTATACCGTGAAAATCAGCAGACCGTGGACCGGGTGATGGACTCCAACGACCTGGAAAGGGAGCGGGGCATCACCATTCTGAGCAAGAATACGGCCGTGCATTACGGCAGCACCAAGATCAACATCGTGGACACCCCCGGCCATGCCGACTTCGGCGGCGAGGTGGAGCGGGTGCTGAAGATGGTGGACGGCGTGCTGCTGCTGGTGGACAGCTTTGAAGGCCCCATGCCCCAGACCCGCTTCGTGCTGAAGAAGGCGCTGGAGCTGAAGCTGAAGGTGCTGATCGTCATCAACAAGGTGGACCGGCCGGATGCCCGGTGCGAAGAGGTTGTGAACGAAATCCTGGACCTGCTGATCGATCTGGAGGCGGATGAAACCACCATCGAGAACCCGATCCTGTACGTCTCCGCCCGAAAGGGAACCGCGACGCTGGATCTGAATGAGCCCGGGGAAAACCTGAAGCCCCTCTTCGACGCGATCCTGAAGTACATTCCCGCTCCGGAGGGCGATATGGACGGCCCCGCGCAGGTGCTGATTTCCACCATCGACTACTCCGAATACGTGGGACGGATCGGTGTGGGCCGCGTGGTCCGGGGAAAGTTCACCGAAGGCATGAACGTGGTGCATACCAATCTGGAATCCGGCAAGACCAGCCCCGTGTGGCGGCTGGGCGGGCTGTTTCAGTATGACGGGCTGAAGCGGGTCAACGCCGCGGAGGTTGGGGTCGGGGACATCGTTGCCCTCTACGGCGCGGAGGATCTCTCCATCGGGGACACGGTCTGCGATCCGGAGCATGTGGAAGGCCTGCCCTTTGTCAAGATCAGCGAGCCCACCGTGACCATGACCTTCCAGGTCAATGACAGCCCCTTCGCCGGGCGGGAAGGCCAGTATGTGACCAGCCGCCATCTGCGGGCCCGGCTGATGCGGGAGCTGCAGACGGACGTCAGCCTGCGGGTCAACGATACCCAGAGCACGGACGCCTTCGAGGTCTGCGGCCGGGGCGAGCTGCATCTGTCCATCCTGATCGAGACCATGCGGCGGCAGGGATACGAGTTCGCCGTTTCCAAGCCCCAGGTCATCTTCAAAACCATTGACGGCGTCAAGTGCGAGCCCATCGAGCGGCTGGTGGTGGATACCCCCCAGGCCAGCGCGGGGGCGGTCATCGAGAAGATCGGCCGCCGGCGGGGAACGCTGGAGCAGATGAGCGGCAGCGACCGGGTCCGGATGGAATTCCTGGTTCCTTCCCGGGGCCTGTTCGGCTACCGCAGCGAGTTCATGACGGATACCCGGGGCGAGGGCATCATGAGCTCTGTGTTCGAACGCTATGAGCCCGTGAAGGGCGATATCCCGCATCGGAACGCCGGCGCCCTGATCTGCTTTGAAACCGGCGTCACCACCAGCTACGGTCTGTTTTACACCCAGGAGCGCGGCTCCCTGTTCATCGGCGCGGGCGAAAACGTCTACGCGGGCCAGATCTGCGGCCAGAACGCGCGGCCCGGGGACCTGGTGGTCAACGTCTGCAAGGCCAAGCATGTGACCAACATGCGGAATGCCTCCGCCTCGGAGGACGCCATGCGGCTGATCTCCGTCCATCCTCTGACGCTGGAGGAATGCCTGGAGTTCATCGACGACGACGAGCTGCTGGAGATCACCCCCCAGCACCTGCGGATGAGAAAGCGCCAGCTGGACCATCAGCTGCGGGCCAAGGAGCGCAGCCACAATACGGAAGGCTGACATCGGCTTGCGCGCCGGAGATGATTTCTGTATAATAAATCCGTCGGGTCGGTTTTCCTCCCGGCGGATTATTTCATAAAAAAGGAGAAATTGAGGATGAAGAAGATTCTGGCCTTTTTGCTGGCGCTGTGCATGACAATGGCCGCGGTCCCCGTGACGGCGGAAGGGGATGCTTCCGGATCCTGGTATCTTGTCGTGATCGGGCTGACTGCCGCCAAGATCGAGCTGAACGCGGACGGAACCTGTGCCATTACCTCCTTCGGCAGCGAGGAAGATAAGAAGGAAGGAACCTGGGCGGCGGACGGAGAGAAGATTACCGTCACGGCGGACGGAAGCACGCTTCCGCTGACCTATGACGGATCCTCCCTGCAGTTCAGCTTTGAGGATCTGGCCGCCTTCGGGCTGGAAGCTGCTTCGCTCGGCGGCATGGACATGTCCCTGTTCTCCAGCATGATCCAGATCTCCCGCGAGCCGGGAAAGGTCACCACAGCCGAGCTTAATGCCTATCAGGACAACGGCGTTCTGCCCGAAGGCAAGACGGAAGAGGACATGCAGGCCATTCAGGACGAGCTGATGAACGCCATGATGCTGCTGCTGGGCAGCCTGGGCTTCTCCGGGGACGGTGCGGAGGAAAGCACTTCCGCCGAGCTGAGCGTCGCGGAGGAAAACTTCTATCTCCGGGAAGGCTATGAAGCCCAGGAGGGCTTCTATATCGCCAAGGTGCAGAACAATACCGAGACTCCGGTCAGCCTCTCGGAAGTAAGCCTGACGCTGCTGGACGCGGAGGGAAAGGAAGTCGGCAGGACCGAATTCATGGGAATTTCCGGTTCCCGCTATCTGGAGCCCGGTGAAGCAACCTTCGTGACCATGATGGCGGACGTGGAAGAGGGCGCTGAAGTGAAGGACTATGCCGCCTCCGTGAAGGCCGGTCCGGTGAGCTATCAGACGCCGGATACGGCGCTGGAGGTTTCCGACGCGCAGCTCCGGCTGGAGGAAGATTATTTCACCAACTATCTGACAGCCGCGACCGTCACCAACCCCACCGACGCCCCTCTGGCCCGCATCGGCGCGGTTGTCGCGGTCCGGGCCTCGGACGGCAAGCTGGTGGACGCCACCTCCGTCAGCCTGTATCAGCATGAGCTGGGCGCCGGCAGCACCGTCACCCTGATCGACACCCTGGACACCCGGACCGTGACCTATATCAAGGATAACGGCCTGACCTTCGGCGAAGTGGAAGCGCTCGCCTGGGCGGGCGGCTACTGATTCCCCGCGGCCTTTCCGCAAAAATCCCCCCGGAAGCGATGCCTCCGGGGGGTTGTTTTTCAATCGGGCGGAAAGGGGTCAGGGCTCCGGCGTCACGGCGGTCCGGCCGGGGGAGCGGCGACGGGTGCGGCGGGCCTCCTCCCGGGTCTGTTCTTCCTTCCGATGGCGGAAGAGCCGGGCGATGCCGTGGACGGCGGCCCGGATCAGTGCGAAGACGGCGAACATGGCGATGAAGCCGCCCACGCCGAAGACAATGTCGGCGAACTCCATTTCTCCCGTGCTGGTGAGCCGCTGGCCCAGCTCAATGGCGAAGGTGATCACCAGAATCAGGGTAAAGACATAGATCCAGGAAATCACCATCACATGCCCCGTTTTGCTCAGGTGCAGAAAGAGGGGATGAATCAGACAAACCAGCGCCAGCCCCAGCAGGCCGATCACCAGGAAATGAAGCTGCTTGTCGGAAAGAATGCCTTCATACTGATCGTTCAGCCGGATGATTTTCTCATGGACCATGGCGATCCAGTCCACGGCCTGATACAACAGTTCCTTCAGCATGCAATAACTCCTTTGACACATGCGCCCGCCGGAGCGGGAACAGTCTCTCCACTGCCTTGGAAGCAATGGATGAAGTTATTTTACCCTATTCTTAACAGAATTGCAAACTGTGTTCACAGAACATTCATAATTCCAGCTGGAGCCTTTCCGGCAGAGCCGCCTGCCGCGGTACATGGGCCCGGGGCGCCGGCCCTGATCACTTCTTCAGCCGGATCAGGGAGGCCAGCAGCTGGCCGGGGGTTCCGTCCCTGTCATTCTGCAGCGGCGGCACCAGGATCAGCGACACGGACAGCCGCAGGGCCACGGAGATCAGAATCAGCATCTTCATCCGGTCCAGAGCGCCGGTAAACATGCCCGCGCCCTCCCACCATTCCAGCAGGGAGCCGCCGGCCAGCGTCCCGAGGGTTACGCCGGCCAGGGAGGTGACGCAGGCAAAAACGGCAATGTAGGAGGGACGGGTTTCATCCGGGGAGGCGGATAGCTGCATGCTGTTGGCGGAAAGATTGCAGGCGCTCCAGAACATGGCGCCGAAAAAATTGCGCAGCAGCACAGGCCAGACGCTGCCCGGAACGGAGAACAGATAGAAGGCGTCCGTCAGGGAGGTAGCCACCGCGGCCACCAGCATGACGCTGCGGCATCCGAAGCGGTCCAGCGCCTTTCCCCAGCGGCCCATCACCAGCACCGTGGCAATGGAGGACGCCGCCGTTCCGAAGATCATCATCTGGGTGAAGGACAGCCCCATGTCGTTGACGGAATAGCGGCTGAGATAGGGCGCGCAGAGATTCGAGGTAAAGCACCAGGCGGTCCACATGACGATCAGCCGGACGAAGGGCCCGTTCTGAAATACCTCCCTGACCATGCCGCCAATGCGGAGCTTTTTCGCCGGAGCGCTGTATTTTTCCTCACAGAAGCCGAAGCAGAGCATGTCCAGCATGCCGATGGTGCCGCCGATCAGGAAGATGATGACATACCGCCTGTCCGGAGGCAGGGTATCCAGCAGCCGGGCCACAAGGATCCCAAACACGAGATTGCAGACCGCCACGATCATATCCCGGATGGAAAGCCACCGCCCGCGGATCCGGCTGGGCGCCAGATCCGAAAGCCATGGAAACCAGCAGACATTGATGACGGCTGAGCAGCAGGAGGAAATGCCCAGCAGAAAAATCAGCGTCCACAGCGGCAGCCAGACAGGATCCGCGGGCACAACCAGCGGAATCAGCCCGAACAGGAGCCACAGGGCCCGGGAAAACATCCCCAGGGTCAGCATATATTTTTTCCGCTGATGCGTCCGGTTGACCAGCAGCGAAAAAGGAATCTGCAGCAGCGCCGCAGCCTGCGGAATCCCGTTGATGATTCCGAAGGCCAGATCACCGGCCTGGAGCTGATTGGCCAGGCCGATCATGGCGGTGGTGCCGCCGCCGCAAATAATCCCATGAAGATTTCCAAAGATATTTCCAAGCAGGATCAGCGACAGGCTGCGCCGGATAGCCTGCGGAAGACCGGCTTCCGCGTAAAGCTGGAAAAGTGGAAAGTGATGGATCCATCCGCTCATCTTCCGCATGACGGGGGTTCCTTTCAGCCTGCGGCTCATGAAATTGGATTGATTATAGCATTTTCCTCCCATGGGTCAAGGGGGAAAATGTAATTCTTTTTTGATGAACGGTCCGGAGATAAATATTGAAAAAACAATTGACAGGAACGGCAGGTAGTGCTATAATTCCATCTGCTGTCAGGGAAGCGGGGGTTCCCGCGGAACCGGAGCGGATGTCTGGGTGTAGCGCAGCTTGGTAGCGTGCTTGAATGGGGTTCAAGAGGTCGAGAGTTCGAATCTCTCCACCCAGACGGCCCGGAAGCTTTGAAAATCAAGGCTTCCGGTTTTTTTTATGCCCGCTGCGAAGGGCGCTCCATCCGGCCCGGGAAAGCCTTCGGATCCCAGGCCTGCAGCCCGCCGGCGGCCGCGGGAAAAAGGCCCTTCACCGCGGCCGCCGGGCTTCCGGCACATTTCTTTTTTCACGGGGACTGCCGGAGCAGATCCCTGATGATCTCCGATGCCATCATCATGCCCATGACAGAGGGGACAAATGCGACACTGCCGGGAATATCCCGGCGGGGTGCAGCCTTTTCCTCCGGCTCGCCGGCGGAGAGGCGTTCCGCCTGCCGCAGGGCTGCCGGGTCTTCCGTCGGGCGGATCGGCTCTTCCGTCGAAAAGACGACCTTCAGCTTCCGGATGCCTCTTTTCCGGCATTCCGACCGCATCACCCGGGCCAGGGGGCAGGTGTGGGTCCGGTAGATATCGCTGACCTGGAGCCTGCCGGGCTCCAGCTTGTTTCCGGCTCCCATCGCCGAGATAATCGGAACCCTGAGGGCGCTGCAGCGGGTGATGAGCTCCAGCTTGGCCTTGACCGTATCCACGGCGTCCGCGACGTAATCAAACCGGGAAAGGTCGACCTCATCGGCGTTCTCCGGGAGATAGAACATCCTGTGCCCCGTGACCTGCACCTCGGGGCTGATGTCCCGGAGCCTGTCCGCCATCACATCCACCTTGGGCATCCCGATGGTGGAATGGAGCGCGATCAGCTGACGGTTGAGATTGGTCAGGGAAACGCAGTCATTGTCAAAAAGATCGATGGACCGAATTCCGGTCCGAACCAGGGCTTCACAGCAGAACGCGCCGACACCGCCGATTCCGAACACCGCGACACGGGCCCGGCTCAGCTTTTCAAGTCCCTCTTCTCCCAGCAGAAGCCGGGTGCGGCCGAATTGATTCATTGCCATTTTCATCTCCATGCGCATCGGTCAGTCAGTTTTTTGAAGGAGCTTCCGGCTCCGGCATTGCAGGCTATGTACTCAGCTGACGATAATACAGATTCCGCGGCGAAAAGTCAATCAGCAGGGCGGAATACCGCGGGCCGCGATCGCGGCGGAAAGCGGTTTCTTCCAGCCGGGAAAAGCCCTGAAGTATTGCGGTTCGGCGCTGTTTATGATATAAATAGTTCCGGCTTTTTCAGTGCAGAATATGGATGCTGCGGGGCGGACTCCGCCTGCCTGGCGGAGACCCCTGATCCGGAGGAGGAAGAAGGGTGGACAGAACCCGGATTGCGCCGCTGGCCCTGCGGGAGAAAAAAATCTATGGGGTGATTTCCCGCCGGGACGGCATCAGGGCCAGGGAGATTGCGGCCTGTCTCGGACTGACCCGGGAGGAGGTCAACCGGGAGCTGTATCAGTCCCCGCTGATGCGGGAGATGTGCTATCAGGATTCGGAATACCGCTGGCATTCCGTGATCCGCCCCGGCTATCCTCACGAGGGGCTCTATGAGTTTTCCGGATATTACGGGCTGGTTTCGGAATTCACCGCGCTGTCCGAGGAGGAGTGGATGACCGGGATGGCGGAAGGCTGCCGGAGAATCGGGCGGAACCTGAACGACACCCGGGGCCTGCTGCATTCCTTCCGGGACTGCAGGGAAACGATGATCCGGCTTTTCCGGGATCTGGGGAGCCTCTATCCCGGATCCTTCGGAAACTGGGAGATCTGCTTCGAATTCCGGCTCAATCGGGGGCGGTATATCCGGATCTACGCGGATGTGCTGCTGATTACCCCGGGAAGGGTGTTTACCCTGGAATTCAAAATGAAGGATCAGATTGACCCGGAGGAGGTGCTGCAGGCCGCCAAGTATGTCCCTTATCTGGAAATTGTCTTCGGGGAGAAGAACGAAGTGCTTCCGGCCCTGGTGCTGACAGGGGCGGCGGACCTGTTTGAATTTGTGCCCATCGGGCAGTCGGAGGCGATCCTGCCGGTCTGCTCCGGGGACATGCTGTTCAATGTCCTGAACGAATACATGGGATTCCTGCGGCCCTGAGAAGGGCCCGGCGGATGATCGACAGAAGGAAAAAACTGTGGTAGACTGTGCGCATCGGAACAAAATCGGAAGAACTCAGAAGGAGGAATCAGGATGTCACGAAGGATGATTCTGTCACTTTTACTGGCGGTTACGCTGATTTTCGGCTGCGCCGGCCCGGCCTTCGCGGCCGGGGGCTGGATCTGCCCGGCCTGCGGGCACGAGAACCCGGACCGGGCGAACTTCTGCGGATCCTGCCGGGAGCCGAAGCCCACGGCGGAAATCCCGGCAGCGGCGCAAACCAATGCATGGGTCTGCTCCGGCTGCGGGGAAATCAGCCCGGACGCGGATTCCTTCTGCATGATCTGCGGCCAGAACCATCTGGAAACGGATCAGCGGGCGCTGCTGATTTCCGAGCGGGAAGTGATCAGCCGGCAGCTCTCTCCGGCGGAGATTCAGGAGCTGAGCGGTACCTTCCGCACCGAGTCCGAAGCGATGTCCCTGGAGATGAACCCCTCCGTATCCGGACGGTACCGCGTCTTTCTGAAAACCGCGGACCACGGCTTCCGGATCAGGGCAGTGATCACGGATGCCCAGGGGTATTCCCTGGAGACGGAATATCTGGAACAGGGGGAAGGCTTTTCCGTCCGGCTGGAGGCCGGGAAGCGCTATTCCCTGAACCTGACGCAGCATGCCGGCTTCGGCGGCTTTACCATGGCAGTGGGGAAGCCGAAGGAATGGGAGGATGTATCGGCCTGCGGCGTGATCTCCGACAGCTTCGGCTATCAGGATCAGGATAACCGCTACGCATTTACGCCGGATGTTTCCGGGGTGCACTATCTCTGGATCAGCCAGGCCATGGCCGGATTCCAGGCCCATATCCTGATCGAGGACGGGCAGGGCTATTCGCTGGCCAGCGAGTATCCGGCCCAGGGGGAGGGTATCAGCATCTCCCTGAAGGCGGGGGAAACCGTCTATGTGCACACGGAGCAGCACAGGGATCTGGGAGAATACCAGCTGACCATCGGCAAGCCGAGGCCCGCGACGGATATCACGGGAGCCCCGCTGGTGGGGGATATCCTGACCTACCGTACGGAGCGGAACACCTATCAGTTCCAGGCGCCGGAGGAAGGGGATTACCATTTCCGGCTCAGCCGGGCCGACAGCGGCTTCCAGGCCAAGGTCACCGTTCTGGACCAGGGCGGCTATGAGCTTGCGCTGGACTATCTGAGTCAGGGGGAGAAGACGGAAGCCCATCTCGCGGCCGGGCAGATCTGTACGGTTCGGGTTGATCAGCATCGCGGCCTGGGTACCTACAGCTTCCAGGTGACCCGGTAATCTTCGGACGGCCGGGCCTCTGTGTGATAAAAAAAGAAAGGAAACGGAAAGATGAATTTTCATTTGCTGGATCAGTATCTGGACTCCCTGAACGAGGAATACGGCATTCCGGGCCTGGATGTCATTGTGACGAAGGATCATGAGACGGTTTACCGCCGTTCGGTCGGATTTGCGGACGCGGAAGGCAGGCGTCCGGTGGGACCGAAGGATTTCTATCTGCTCTACTCCTGCACCAAGCTGATTACCATGACAGCCATGATGCAGCTGATTGAGCAGGGGAAGGCGAGCCTGTATGATCCCGTCAGCCGATTCCTGCCGGAATGGGAGCATATGAAGGTGATCAATGCGGACTACCGGAGCCGGGGATGGGACTTCAGCCCCACGCTGCGGGAACCCTCCCATTATGCCCGGAACCGGGTACGGATTATCGACTGCATGTCCATGATGGCGGGGCTGACCTATGACATGGACTCGGAGGCGATCCGGGAGCTGCTGCAGAAAAAACCGAACGCCACGACCCGGGAGGTGGTGGCGGCCATCGCGAGGATGCCCCTGCTCTACGAGCCGGGAACCCACTGGAAGTATTCCCTGGGCCACGATGTGATTGCCGCGGTGATCGAGGTGATCTCCGGGGAGCGCTTCAGCGACTACCTGCAGCATCATCTGTTTGATCCTCTGGGAATCACCGACCTGACCTGCCATCCGACGGACGAGCAGTGGAGCCGTCTCAGCGCCGTCTATGAGTTCCAGCCGGAAACGAAGCAGATGAAGCTGATTGAACATCCGAAGAACCGCTATATGCTGACGCCGGAATACGAAAGCGGCGGAGCCAGCCTGGCCGGAACGGCGGACAGCTACGCCGCCGTGGTGGAGGCGCTGGCCAACGGCGGCGTGGGCCGGAACGGCGCGCGGATCCTGAAGGAGGAGAGCGTGATGATGTTCACCCACTCCGTGCTGCCGGAGGAGGCGCTGCCCGATTTTCGGGTCAATCGCTTCCTGGAGTATTCCTATGGTCTGGGCGTTCGGGTGAAGACGCTGGACTCGCTGGGATGGTCTCCGGTGGGCGAGTTCGGATGGGACGGCGCGGCGGGAGGATACGCCGTCGTGGATCCCTTCCAGCACATCGGCATCTTCTATGTCCAGCATGTGCACAACTTCCTGGAGGGATACTGCGTCCTCCATCCCCGGGTACGGGATCTGGTCTACAAGGGACTGAGCAGATAAACGGAAAAACGCCCCCGCCGAAATCGGCGGGGGCGATTGTTCAGCCTTCCGTCAGGCCGGAGAACCCGTCTCCGATGGCTTCGTGCGCCTCCATGATGATGACGAAGGCGCCCTCATCCTCCTCCCGGATGATGCGCTTGAGATGGGTCACCTCCATCCGGCTGACCACGCAGAGCAGCGTGGGCCTGGCTTCTCCCGTATAGCCGCCCCGGGCGGACAGCTGCGTCACGCCCCGGTCCATCTCCTTCATGACCCGCTGGCTGATCTTCTCCCAGGCGGGGGAAATGACGAGGCAGGCCTTGTTGCCGGTGAAGCCGATCATGACGACATCGATCACCCGGGAAGAGAGATAGATGCAGATCAGCGCGTAAAGGGCCTCGGAGGTTCCCATGATGAACCCGGCGGCCAGCACCACCACGCAGTCGATGGCGAAGAGGAAGGCCCCGACGGAGACCGCCGGGATGCGGCGATGCACGAGGCGGGCTACCATATCGGTGCCCCCGGTGGTGGCACCGCCGCGAAGAATCAGCCCCAGCCCGACTCCCAGCAGCACGCCGCCGTAGAGGGTGGCCAGCAGGGGATCCATCGTGACGGGCTGCAGGGGCAGAATATCAATGCAGAGGGAAAAAAGCACGGTGGCGACCAGGCTGCGGAAGACAAAAACCCGGCCCATCGCGTGAAAGCCGATCAGAAAAAGCGGAATGTTCATGACCAGGGAGACGGTTCCGATGGGAAGCCCCCAGAGATAGTTCAGAATCGTCGCCAGCCCGGTGAGCCCTCCGGGAGCAATCCGGTTCGGCGTCATAAACATGGGGTACGATGCGCCGCCGATCAGGCAGCCCAGCGCAATCTGCAGATAGGAAAGCACAAGTTCACGGGTACGGGAATTCGGGGTGTTTTTGTTCGTCATATATCTCTCTGTCCTGAATACAGCATTTTTGCCCCGCGCTTTCTTCGAAAAGCCCGGGGTCCGGGGCGTCATGCCCGCTGCGGCTATTTTATCACAGGTTGTCCTTTCCCTCAAGACCGCTTTTCCCTTTGCGGATCCGGAGCGCTTTTCTTCTCCGGATCCGGAGTGCTTTTCCCTTCCCCGGTCCGGATCGCGGCGGCCTGGAAAAACCGCGCCGGGAAATCACCGCGGGCGCCCGGTCCCATATTGCAAACCAAGGGCTGTATTTGATATACTGACCGGGAAGGATTTTCTGGAAAAGGAGCCGCGGCATGAGCAGATTCAGATCACTTTTCGGGACACAGGACATGACGGTGGGGCGCCCGCTGACCGTGCTGGCCCGTTTTTCCGTTCCGCTGCTGATCGGGAACTTTACCCAGCAGCTGTACAACACGGTGGACTCGATCATCGTCGGCCAGTATATCGGGGACACGGCGCTGGCGGCCGTCGGTACGGCCGGGCCGATTCTGAACCTGCTGCTGGTGCTGTTCATGGGGATCGCCACCGGCGCGGGCATTCTGTCCTCCCAGTACTTCGGCGCGCGGGACCGCGCCACCCTGTCCCGGACGGTGGGGAACACCATGCTGCTGACGCTGGGAAGCGGCCTGTTCATGTCCCTGCTGGGCTATCTGGCGACGCCGTTCCTGGTGGGGCTGACCAATCCGCCCCAGGATGTGGCGGACGGGGCCGTGATCTATCTGCAGATCATCTTCATCGGCTTCCTGGGCGGCGGGGCATACAACATTCTTTCCGGCGTGCTCCGCGGCATGGGGGACAGCGTCTATCCCCTGATCTATCTGGTGATTGCCAGCCTGCTGAACATTGTGCTGGATCTTGTTTTTGTCGCCAACTTCGGCATGGGCATCGCGGGGGTGGCCTGGGCTACGATCATCGCCCAGGCGGTTTCCGGAGCCCTGTGCGTGATCCGGATCCTGCGGATGCGGGACCAGATTGATCTGAACCGGGATACGATGCGCCCGGACAAAATCATCCTGAAAAAACTCTGCGGCCTGGGAATCCCGGCCGGGATCACCTCCGCCATCTTTTCCATGTCCGCCATCCTGGTGCAGGGCCTGGTGAACTCCATGGGCACCTCCGTGATCGCCACCAACGTGGCGGTCATGCGGGTGGACGGATTCGCGATGATGCCGAACTTCACCTTCGGCACAGCGGCCACCACCTACATCGGCCAGAACATCGGCGCCCAGAGAACCGAGCGGCTCCGGGCAGGGGTGCGGGACATGATGAAGCTGGCGCTGACGGTTTCCATCGTACTGGTGCTGGCGATTATTTTCTTCGGAAAGAACCTGATCGCCATGTTCACCCAGACGCCGGAGGTGATCGAGCTGGGACGGCAGGGGCTGCTGTGGCTCAGCTTCGGCTATGTCTGCTTTGCCGTGACCCAGGTGCTGCAGGGCGTGATGCGCGGGGCCGGGGACACGCTGGTGCCCATGTGGCTGAGCGTGATTACCACCGTTGTGCTGCGGATGCCGCTGGCCTATCTGCTGGCCGGCCTGACCCGCAGCGCGGATTTCCCGCAGGGCTCTCCGCACGCGATTTTCGCTTCGCTGCTGATCTCCTGGACCATCGGCACAGTGCTGTCCATCATTGCATACCGGAAGGGCGCCTGGCGGAAAAAGCTGCCCCGGCAGATGCAGGAGGAGCTGAAGGAGGAAAAGGCCCGGGAGAAGGCTGAAAAAGCCGGGAAAAAGCGGAACTGAACAGGGAGAAAACGGAAACGGGACCGGATGGGACCGAAAAAAAGATACAGAGGGAACGGACAGAGGAGGAACAAAACATGATCGCACAGACGCCGCCCATGGGATGGAACAGCTGGGACTGCTACGGAGCAGCCGTGAACGAAGCGCAGGTGCTGCAGAATGCCCGGTACATGGCGGAGCATCTGAAGCCCTTCGGATGGGAATACGTGGTGGTGGACATTCAGTGGTCCTCCGCCGCGGCGGTCAACCATGAATATATCCCCTTTTCTGAGCTGTGCATGGATGAGTACGGCCGGCTGATTCCCGCGGAGAACCGCTTCCCCAGCGCAAAGGGCGGGCAGGGCTTCCGGCCTCTGGCGGATGAGATTCACCGGATGGGGCTGAAGTTCGGCATCCATATCATGCGGGGTATGCCCCGGGAGGCGGCCCGGCGTCACCTGCCGATTGAGGGCAGCAGCTCCTTCTGCCATCTGGCGGCGAATCCCAATTCCATCTGCGCCTGGAACCCGGATATGTACGGGCTGAAATGTGAACTGCCCGCGGCGCAGGAATACTACGACAGCATTTTCCGGCTCTATGCCGAGTGGGGAGTGGATTTTGTCAAATGCGACGATATCGCCCGGGAATATCCCCACTGCCGGCGGGAAATTGAGCTGATCTCCCAGGCCAGGAGCAAATGCGGCCGGGACATCGTGCTGAGCCTGAGCCCCGGACCGGCGCCGCTGGAGCAGGCGGAGCATCTGAAGACCTGGGCGAACATGTGGCGGATTACGGATGATTTCTGGGATGAGTGGCGGCTGCTCCGGGCCATGTTTGAGCGGGCGGAGAAATGGTGCATCCACGCGGGCCCCGGTCACTGGCCGGACGCGGACATGCTGCCTCTGGGCGCGCTGCGCCAGTGCGAGAACCCCGAGGAGTGGACAAAATTTACGCCCGCGGAGCAGCGGACCATGATGACCCTGTGGTGCATGATGCGCGCTCCGCTGATGATCGGCGGGGAGATGACCAAAAACGATGACTTTACCCTGAGCCTGCTGACCAACGGAGAGGTGCTGGCCATCGAAAAGGAGAGCTGGTGCGCCCATCCGATCCGGACCGGGGAGGAGGACTGCGTCTGGATTGCGCCCCGGAAGGATGGAAACGGATTCTATCTGGCGCTGTTCAATCTGGGGGAAGAGAGGAAGACCGTGTCGGTTTCCGGGACGGAGCTGGAACAGAAGGGGCCGGTCCTGGCCCGGGAACTCTGGAGCGGAGAGAACAGGGAGGCCGCGGAGGCTGTCTCCGCGGAACTCGATCCTCATGATGCCGCGGTGTTCCTGATTCGGACGGCAGACAATCGCTGAAAGACCGGCGCTTTTTCCGTGCCGCCCTTTCGCTTTGGCCTGCTGGAAATCGGAGGGAACGGGGAAATCATCTATGAGGCAGCCTGCATCCGGGAGGAGCTGCTGCCGGAAGAGGTGAACCGGGCTGCCCGGACCTGGTTCGAGGAGATCTTTGCGGAAAAGCAGCAGGATGACCTGAAGGACCTTCCGGTTTCCGAAACAGAAAAAAAGTCCATTCTGGATCTGGCGGCCCGCATGAATCACGCCTATTTCAGGGGCGATCTGCGAACCGGATCCGTGGAATGGACTTCTGACCCGGCTTATCCGCTGCTCCGGGAAGCGGCCGGGCAATATGGCTTTGCCGCTTACCTGATCGGGCAGCTGGAAGCGCCGGAAAATCAGGCGGACATGCTGCATCTGCGGCTTCCGCCCTTACCATGAAAGCAAATCAGGCATTGGGGGCCGGCAGGGTGATTCCCAGCTCCTTCGCGCAGGAGACGAGCGTATCCAGCGCGTAGAGAATCTCCTCATCCGTATGCTCGGAGATGACGTTGAACCGCAGCCGGGCCTCTCCGCGGGGAACCGCCGGGAACACCGCCGGAGGCACGCAGACATTTTTGTCCCGCAGGGCGTTGCTCAGCACATAGGCGTCCAGATCCTCACCGATCAGGACCGGAATAATCGCGGATTCGCCGGCCAGACAGATGTTCAGGCCGCGTTTTTTTGCCTCATCGCAGAAGAAATGAATATTATGGTGCAGGCGCTCCATGATTTCGGGCTCCTGATGCAGCAGCTCGATGGACTTGCGCACCGCGGCTGCCAGAGGCGGAGAGATGCCGACGGAGAAAGCGAATCCGGGGAGCATGTAGCGCATGTAGTCGATGATGGCCTGGCTGCCCGCCAGATATCCGCCGCAGGCGCCCAGCCCCTTGGAAAGGGTGCCCATATGGATATCGATGTCTCCGGGCTGCAGATCAAAGTATTCATCCACGCCGCCGCCGGTGGGACCCAGCACGCAGCTGGAATGGGCTTCGTCCACCATCAGGAAGCAGCCGTACTTCTTTTTGACAGCGACCAGACCGGGAATGTCGCCCACATCCCCGTCCATGGAGTAGGCGCCTTCCGCGATAATCAGCACCTTGCCGAACTTATCGCGCCGGGTGGACAGAATCCTGTCCAGCGTGGCGATATCATTGTGCGGGAAGGGCCGGCAGGTGGCCCGGCTCAGCTGGCATCCCTGCCAGACGGAGTTGTGGCTCAGGGAATCGTACACAATCAGATCGCCCTCGCCGCAGAAATTTCCCACAAAGGTCACGTTGGTCGCGTGGCCGCTGACCAGCACCAGCGCGTCATCCGAGCGCTTCCAACGGGCGATTTCGTGCTCCAGCTCGCGGTACATGGTCTTTTCCCCGGCCAGCAGGCGGCTGCCGCTGGCGGAGGTGCCGTACTGGTCAATGGCAGCTTTGGCGGCCTCTGAAACTTCCTTCCGGCCGGACATGCCCACATAGTTGTAGCTGGCAAAATTCAGCTTCCGGACGCCATCCACCAGGGAAGTATCCGTCAGGGCGGAATCGTGGCGGATAAAGTAGGGATCCCTGTTATGGGTCGCCTCGATCATTTCCTCCCGCCGGGCCTTGAACTCGAGATATTCGGGAGCGTCTTCAAATCTGGTTATGGGCTGCATTCAATATCCTCCTTGCCAGGTTTTTTGTTCCTGATCCTCCTCCGGCGGTCTGCCTTCGCGGCCGCACTGAATTTCATTGTAAACGCAACCACAGGAAAAATCAACTTTCAGATCTCCGGAATGACAGCAGATACGGAAAAAGTACAACGTATAATTTCCATCAAAGAATACGATACCCCCTTGATCTTCCACCGGAATCATGGTATGATTCACATACCCACTAAACCAGTATGTTAATGGGAGGAAGAAATGGTGGCGAACAGTCTGTTAAAGGTATCCGGACTCCGGGCTTCGGCGGAGGACAAGGAGATTCTGCGGGGCGTGGATCTGGAGATCGGCGAAGGGGAAACCCATGTACTGATGGGCCCGAACGGGGCCGGAAAATCCACCCTGGCGGGATCGCTGATGGGGGATCCGAGATATACCATTCTGGACGGGACGGCGGAATTCAGGGGAGAGAACCTGCTGGAGAAAAGCGTGAGCGAGCGGGCCGGCGCGGGCCTCTTCCTGAGCTTTCAGAACCCGGTGGAGGTGCCGGGCATCAGTCTGGAAAACTTTATCCGCACGGCCCTGGAGCAGGGAAAGGGCGAGAAGGTCCGTCCCTGGGTTTTTCACAGGGAAGTGAAGGACACGCTGGCGACCCTGGGCCTGGACGAAACCTACGGGGAGAGGGACCTGAACGTGGGGTTCTCCGGCGGGGAAAAGAAGAAGGCGGAAATTCTGCAGATGCTTCTGCTCAAGCCCAGCCTGGCCATTCTGGATGAGACCGATTCCGGGCTCGACGTGGACGCTGTGCGCACCGTGAGCCGCGGCGTGGAGGAATTCCGGAAGAATGAGAAGGCCTCCCTGCTGATCATCACCCACAACGCGGCGATCCTGTCCGCGCTGAAGGTGGACCGCGTCCACGTGCTGGTGGGCGGCCGGATCGTGAAGGAGGGCGGGCCGGAGCTGATTGAGGAGATCGGCCGGAACGGGTTCAGCCGGTTTGAGGAGAACGAAGGATGACGGATGAAAAGACTCAGGTTCAGGACGTGGACCGCGCGTTTTATGACTTCCGGGATGAGGAACGGGACAGCTGCCGGATCGACGGGCTGACAGGGGAAATTGTAGAGCAGATCTCCGGGGAGAAGGGGGATCCCGACTGGATGCGGGAGTTCCGCCTGAAGTGCCTGGAGATTTTCAACCGGACGGAAATGCCCGACTGGGGCCCGTCCATCGAAGGGCTGGATATGGATCATATCGCGACCTATGTCCGCCCGAGCGCCCAGCGGATGAATACCCGGTGGGAGGACGTGCCGGAGGACATCCGGAATACCTTTGACCGGCTGGGGATTCCCAAGGCGGAGCGGGCCTCTCTGGCGGGGGTCGGCGCGCAGTATGACTCTGAGCTGGTATATCACAACATCCGGGAGGATGTGGCCAGGACCGGGGTCGTCTATACGGATCTGGAAAGCGCCCTGCACGGGGAGTACGGGGAGATGATCCGGACGCATTTCATGAAGCTGGTGCCGCCGACGGATCATAAGTTCGCGGCGCTGCACGGCGCGGTCTGGAGCGGAGGGAGCTTCGTGTACGTTCCCGCCGGGGTGAAGGTGGAGATTCCGCTGCAGAGCTATTTCCGGCTGAACGCGGCCGGCGCCGGGCAGTTTGAGCACACGCTGATCATTGTGGAGGAAGGAGCCTCCCTGCACTTCATCGAGGGATGCTCCGCCCCGAAATACAACGTGGCCAACCTGCACGCGGGATGCGTGGAGCTGTATGTGGGCAGGAACGCAACCCTGCGGTATTCCACCATTGAGAACTGGTCCAGGAACATGTATAACCTGAACACCAAACGCGCCCTGGTGGAAGAGGGCGGCAAGGTGGAGTGGATTTCCGGCAGCTTCGGCAGCCACGTGAGCTATCTGTATCCCATGAGTATACTGAACGGCCGGGGGGCCCGGAGCGAGTTCACCGGCGTGACCTTTGCCGGAAAGGGACAGAACCTGGATACGGGCTGCAAGGTGGTCCACAGCGCGCCGGAAACATCCAGCTATGTAAACACCCGCAGCATATCGAAGGACGGCGGGGTCAGCACCTTCCGCAGCGCGGTGGTGGTGAACCCGAAGGCGGAGAACAGCAAGTCCGCCGTCAGCTGCCAGAGCCTGATGGTGGACGATATTTCCCGGTCGGACACGATTCCCGCCATGGATGTGCAGACCAGCCGCGCGGACATCGGCCACGAGGCCCGGATCGGCCGGATTTCGGACGAGGCGGTGTTCTATCTGATGAGCCGCGGGGTCAGCGAGGAGGAAGCGCGGGCGCTGATCGTCAGCGGGTTTGCGGAGAACGTGAGCAAGGAGCTTCCGCTGGAGTACGCGGTGGAAATGAACAATCTGATTCGGATCGAGATGAAGGGGGCGATCGGATAATGGCAAAGGTCAATGTACCGATCGCCAAAACCTTCGGGTGGCTGGGGGCCAACGGGACAGAGGCCGCGGTGCCCGGGGACAGGAGGACGGAGAAGGTTCGCCTGCAGGCCGGGGAAACCCGCACCGTGGTCCTGGAGACCGGAAAGGAAAGCTGGGACTGGGAAGCGGTGCTGGAGGAAGGCGCCCTGCTGCGCCTGATCCAGTTGACCGGGGACGGCGGGGAAAACGTGAATACGGTGCGCGTCACCTGCGGGGAGCAGGCCCGGTTCGAATGGTACCGGGTGATCCTGGGCGGCGGACCGGTGTATGATCAGTGCACCGCGGAGCTGGCGGGAGACGGCAGCTCCTTCACCGCGGAGATCGGATACCGGCTGTCGGGAGAAAATCTGCTCGACATGAATGTGGAAGCGATCCATCTGGGCAGGAGGACGAAGAGCGCCATCAGCGCATCCGGCGTCATGAGCGGGGAGAGCCGCAAGATTCTGCGGGGAACCATCGACCTGCGGAAGGGCTGCAAGGGCTCCGAAGGGAACGAGATGGAGGAGGTGCTCCTGCTGGATCCGCGGGTCCGGAACAGGAGCGTGCCCGTGATCCTGTGCGCGGAGGAGGATGTGGTCGGCAACCACGGCGCCTCCATCGGACGGCTGGATGAGGGCATCAGCTACTATCTGCAGACCCGGGGCATGACGCCGGAGGAAGTGGAGCGGATGATGGCCCGGGCCAGGCTGGAGGCCGTAATACGGAAGATCCCGGAGGAGGCCGTGCGGAACCGGCTGCTGGAAACGGAGGAGAAGGACGCATGAACACGAATATCCGGGCGGACTTCCCTCTGCTGCGGGAGCGGAGCGGCATTGCCTATCTGGACAGCGCGGCCACGGCGCAGAAGCCGGAGTGCGTGATTCGGGCGGAGGCGGATTTTTACCGGGAGCATAACGCGAATCCGCTGCGGGGACTGTACGAAATCAGCCAGGAAGCAACCGACGCCTACGAGAGCGCCAGGGCGAAGACCGCCGCTTTTCTGAACGCGGAAAGCGCGGAGGAAATTATCTTTACCCGGAACGCGACGGAAAGCATGAACCTGCTGGCTTACAGCCAGGGCAGCCTTCTGCGCCCGGGGGATGAGATCGTGATCTCCATTGCGGAGCATCACAGCAACTTCCTTCCCTGGCAGATGGCGGCGGAGCGGAGCGGGGCTGTGATCCGCTTTGCGGAATGCGGCGCGGACGGAAGCATCCCGGAGGAGCGGTTCCGGGCGCAGATCAGCGATCGAACGCGGATCGTGGCCATGACGCAGGTCAGCAACGTGCTGGGACGGGAATATCCGATCCGGCGGTTCGCGGAAATCGCGCATGAGGCAGGCGCCCTTTTCGTCTGCGACGGGGCGCAGAGCGTGCCCCATCTGAAGGTGGATGTGAGGGAGCTTGATGTGGACTTTCTGGCCTTCTCCGGCCATAAGATGGGCGGCCCCATGGGCATCGGCGTGCTGTACGGAAAGAAGAAGCTGCTGGAGAAGATGCCTCCCTTCCTGCGGGGCGGGGAGATGATCGAGTACGTGACCCGGGAGGGCGCCACCTGGGCGGAGCTGCCGCATAAATTTGAGGCGGGGACCGTGAACGCCGCGGGGGCGGTAGGTCTGGCTGCCGCCATTGACTACTATCAGCGGACCGGGTTCGACTGGATGATCCGCCGGGAGGAGGAACTGAGCCGGTGCGCCATGGAGGCGCTGCGAAGCGTGCCGCACCTGAAGCTCATCGGATCAGACCGGGCGGAGGAGCACCACGGGATCTTCACCTTTACGCTGGAGGGGGTGCACCCCCACGACATCGCGGAGATTCTGAGCGCGGACGGAATCTGCGTCCGGGCGGGGCATCACTGCGCCCAGCCGCTGATGCAGCATCTGGGCGTCCGGTCCACGGTGCGGGCCAGCCTGATGTTCTACAATACGGAGGAGGAGATCGGCCGCCTGGCGGAGAGCCTCCGGTCCGTGCGGAGGAGAATGGGATATGCAGAATAGTTTTTATCGTGAGATTATCAACGACCATAACCTGCGGCCGATGCACAAGAAGGAAATCGAGGGCGCCAACGCGGAAAAGCGCGGCGTCAATCCCAGCTGCGGAGATGATATCACCCTGAAGCTGCGGGTGAAGGACGGCGTGATTGAGGACGGCGGCTTCACGGGAGACGGATGCGCGATCTCCCAGGCCTCGGCGGACATCATGCTGGATATGATCATCGGAAAAACGGAGCAGGAAGCGGAACGCCTGAGCGAGATCTTCCGACGGATGATTACCGGAAAGGTCTCCGACGCGGAAATCGGGGAGCTGGAGGAAGCCGGGGCGCTGATCGACGTGAGCCACATGCCGGCCCGGGTCAAATGCGCGGTGCTGGGATGGCACACGCTGGATGCCATTGTGCAGGGAGAAAACACGGAAGCATAAAAAAAGAGGGCGGCGCGGAGCGCCGCCCTTCCCATATGCCCGGAACAGGCCGCCTGTCTCCCGGGGGAGACGGGACGGTCATTCATCCTCCAGCAATTCGTCCTCCACCAGATCCTCTTCCAGGTCTTCCAGCAGCATGTAGCCCGTACGATCGGCACCGCCGTTGTAGATCAGTGCCCAATCCCGGTTTTTGGCGATGACGCTCAGCCGGACGCCCTCCTCATAGAGAAGCAGGACCGTGCTGGTCAGATCCGCCTTTTCATAAAGATTCGCGGCAGGACCGACGACCCCGGTCCGCACCGTCACGTCATAGGGGGGATCCACCTCGCGGAGCCGGGAATGATCCAGCTTGCGGTTTTCCGCCTTCAGGGCTTTTTCCTGCTGGCGGGCGGCTTCCTCCTGTGCCCGTTTGGCCAGAACCGTATCATAGGGCTCGGGCCGGGCAATGCTCAGATGCTTCTTGACCACATAGCCGACGGCGCTGTTGTAGCGGATACGGGCCCAGGTCCCGTCCCAGCTCAGGACATAGACCTTTGTGCCGTAGGGAATCTCGTCGAGCACATTGTCCGCCGCCGTGCTTTTGGAGGAGCGGAAGCGAAGGGCCTTGCCGTTGGAGGTATTCACATACATGGAGCCCTGCTGCATGGAACCCGCGGCCAGCGCCGGCGCGCAGAGAAGAACCAGAAGAAGGAGGACCAGACCCGCGGAACCAAGACGCCTCAACAAAGCTATCATCCCCTTTGATCATGATCAGAACGGAGTGTTCATAATACGGTTTTCCGATGGCCTTATTTTATCAGGACGGGGAATGTTCGTCAACGGATAATTTGCCGCGGTCAGGAGAAGGGCCGGGAGACGGAGGAGACCCGGCGAAGCTTTGCCCTGAAAAGGGGAGAAAGCTGGGCGAGCACGACGGAGACGAACATCAGCAGACAGCCGGCAAGCTCCCGGGAGGAAAGCCTTTCCCCCAGCAGCAGCGCGCCGCCGATGACGGAAAAGACGGACTCCAGGCACATCAGCAGGGAAGCAAGCGCCGGGTTCACGTCCCGCTGGCCGAGAATCTGAAGGGTGTAGGCCACGGCTCCGGACATGATGCCCGCGTAAAGCAGAGCCCAGATCGCCTGGGAAATGCCGGAAAGGGTGATGGTTTCCGTGAAGAGGGAAAGCACGGTTCCAAGCAGGCCGCAGATCAGGAATTCATCCCGGCTGAGACGGACGGGGCTGACCCTGGAGGAATAATGATCCACGGACAGGATCTGGCCGGTAAAACAGACGGCGCATGCCAGGATCAGCAGATCCCCGCGGGACAGGGAGAAGGCTTCTCCCGCCGGGACGCACAGCAGGAACAGGGCGACGACCGCCAGCCCCACGCTGATCCAGATCCAGCTGCCGGGGTTTTTCCGGAACAGAAGCCAGGCGGCGATGGGAACCAGCACCACATAGAGGGCGGTAATGAATCCGGCCTTGCCCGCGGTGGTTTCCACCAGACCGGCCTGCTGCAGCGTGGACGCCAGGAAGAGAAAGACGCCGCAGAACAGGCCGCCGCGCAGCTGCAGCCTTTTTGCGCCTTCGGACAGCGGCTTCTGATCCGGATGGCTGCGCTCCCAGAACGCGGTGACCGGGATCAGACAGATGCCGGCCATCAGGTTCCGGATGCCGTTGAAGGAGATCGGCTGCATGAAATCCATGCCGACCCGCTGGGCTACAAAGGCGAAGCCCCAGATTACAGAGCCCAGGAAAAGCAGCAGGCTGCCCCGGAGCGTTTTATTCTGCGACATGATCAAAAACCACTTCCTGCCATCCAAGAATCAGAAGGCGCGGCCCGTCGGGCAGGCCGCGCAGGAGTTTTGCGGAGCCGGATTATTTCTGCCGGTAATCATCCTTGCGGAAGACATAGGGCTCCGGGCTGATTTCATTTTCCCCGAAACCCAGAAGCTGGCTGACCGTAACCAGCTCATACCCATCCGCCAGCAGCCGGGGAATCAGCTCCTGCAGGCAGGCATAGTCCTTGTGCCGGGCATGATACAGCAGAATGCTGCCGTTCTTCACCTGATGATAGGCCTTCTCCGGATCGGTCTGGGAAACGTCCCAGAGGATCACATGATCATAGCCGAACTTTTTGCACGCGGTCCGGAAAGTTCTTCCGTCCCCATTGCCGTTGGTGATGTTTCCATAGGGAGGCCGGAAGCAGTTCACCTGATAATGATATCCCAGGGCGGCGTCCAGCGCCTGCTGGAAACGGCCCAGGGCGGGAAGAATATCCCAGACGGCGGAGCTGCCCATTTTGTAGTGGCCGTTGTTGTGGGAGCCGATCTCGTTTCCGTTGTCCAGAATCTTCTGCCATTCCGGCCCGTCCTCCGGATGCACCTGCTTCCCGATGGGGAAAAAGGTGCCCACGACCCCCAGCTCCTGAAAAAGATCCCGGATCTTCCAGGTATAGGCCAGATCGAAAGAATCATCCACGGTCACGGCGATTTTCTTCTCGTCCCGCCTTCCGTGACGGATCGCGAACTGGGCCAGGGGATCCTCGTTATCCTCCGCGGCCGCGGCGGCTGTGAAGAGCAGGGCGGCCAGAAGGGCCCAGAGCAGAAGCTTTTTCCCGAATTTCATGGAGCCGATATCCTCCAGTCATGATCAGTTGCTTCCGGCAATCAGGGAACAGGGAGCATGTCCGGAAGCGTTCCCCGGGAATTATACTTTCTTCGCCGGGGAAACACAAGCTTTTTCACTTCCGGAAGGCAGAAACCCGCCCCGGCGCCTGCGAATGCGGCTCAAACAGCGAAACGCAGGCAGATCAGGCAGGGAAGATGTGGTTTTTTTTCGGGGAATATGATAAGATAGGATTCAGAAATCGGAAAGGATCTGAAACCATGATGGACATGATGACCCGGATTGCCAACCTGACGCTGGAAACCATGACCTCCCTCTGGCCGGAGGCGGAGGGGCTGCCCGAGGCGGAGGAGCTGCGGGGGCTGCTGGCCGTGCCGCCGGATCCCGCGCTGGGGGACTATGCCTTCCCCTGCTTCCGCCTGGCCAAGGTGCTGCGCACAGCGCCGGTGAAAATCGCGGAGCAGCTCTGCGCCGCCTGGAAGCATGAGGAGACTGCCCGGGTCCAGCCGGTGAACGGATACGCGAACTTCTTTCTGAACCGGGAGAACTTTGCCCGGGAAACGATGACCGAGATCCTGGCCCGGGGGGAAGCCTTCGGCAGCTCGCGCCAGGGGGAAGGGAAGACCATCTGCCTGGACTATTCATCCATCAACATCGCCAAGCGCTTTCATATCGGCCATCTGTCCACCACCATGATCGGGCACAGCCTGCGGAGAATCTATGATTTTCTGGGATACCGGACGGTGGGGATCAATCATCTGGGGGACTGGGGAACCCAGTTCGGCAAGATGATCTATGCCTACAAGACCTGGGGAAGCCGGGAGGAAGTGGAAAAGGGCGGCGTGGACGAGCTGACCCGCCTGTATGTCCGTTTCCATGAGGAAGCCGAAAAGAACCCGGCCCTGGAGGATGAGGGAAGAGCCTGGTTCAAGCGGATTGAGGACGGGGATCCGGAAGCGCTGGAGATTTTCTCCTGGTTCAAGGAGATGACGCTGAAGGATGCCGCCAGGGTTTATGACCTGCTGGGAGTCTCCTTCGACAGCTATGCGGGCGAAAGCTTCTATGTGGACAAAACCGGCGCGGTGGTGGAGGAGCTGCGGCAGAAGAACCTGCTGACCCAGAGCGAAGGCGCCTGGGTGGTGGATCTGAGCGAGGACAATATGCCCCCCTGCCTGATTCTCAAGAAGGACGGAACCACCATCTATGCCACCCGGGATCTGGCCGCGGCAAAGTACCGCCAGGATACCTACCATTTCGACAAGTGCCTGTATGTGGTGGCCTACCAGCAGGATCTGCACTTCCGGCAGGTGTTCCGCGTGCTGGAAAAGATGGGATACAGCTGGGCGAAGGACTGCGTCCATGTTGCCTTCGGAATGGTTTCCTTCGAAGGGGAGGCGCTGTCCACCCGGAAGGGGAACTCCGTTCATCTGGACGACCTGCTGGATCTGGCCCGGAAAAAGGCGCTGGAGATCATCAATGAAAAGACGCCGGACCTGCCCGACAAGGAAAACGTGGCCCGGCAGGTGGGCATCGGCGCGGTAATCTATACCGATCTGAGCAACAACAGGATCAAGGATATCGATTTCCGGTGGGACCGGGCGCTGAACTTCGACGGAGAAAGCGGCCCCTATGTCCAGTATACGCACGCCAGATGCTGCTCCGTGCTGCGCAAGGCGGCGGAGACGGATTGGCCGGAGCCCGACTGGAGCGCGCTGACGGACGATGAAGCCCAGAGCCTGCTGCGGCTGATGAGCCGTTTCCCGGATGTGATCCGGGAAGCGGCGGAGAAATATGAGCCCAGCATGGTCACCCGGGCGGTGACGGATATCGCCCAGGCCTTCAACAAGTACTACTACGTGCACCGGATTCTGGACGGGGAGCCGGCCCAGGCGGCAGCCCGGCTGGCCCTGACGCGGGCCACTGCGACGGTGATCAAAACCGGACTCTTCCTGATCGGAATTGAGGCGCCCGAGAGAATGTAAAAAATAAAATGTAACATTTTTTCAAAAAAAGAAGGAATTTTACATTTTCATGACGAAAATATGAACGTTTAATTCTGTTCTCCTGATTTTCAGGGAGGAAGGTGTGGAGAATCATGAGTAAGCCCAAGAAGAGCAGAGCAGTGCCGGTGGTGATCGTGCTGACGTTGCTTTTTGCCGCGCTGACGTTCGCGTGCTTCTATGCCAGGGACTGGGTCGCAAACCAGAAGGCGGAAGCGCTGCGGGCCGCCCAGGCAGAGGCGGAGGAGCATAACGAGGCCGAAGCGGAAAAGTATGCCGCTGCCATGGCGGAATTCGAAGCGCAGACCTCCAGCGGCGCGAATCTGGCCTGGCCGGCCCAGAAGACGGAGGGCTGGGATCTGCTGGATCTGACGAACTATCCGCTGGAAAGCCCGTCCATCGTTACCATGACCCGGAGCCAGATCATGAATAACGGCCTGCTGCTGGTGAACCAGTGGCATTCCCGGCCGGAGGATTTTGACGAATCCACACTGGTGGGCCTGGGGAACTATTTCAACTGGGCAGTTCAGGTGGCGGATGCCAGCGTGAGCCTTTTCCCGGTGGCTGCGGACGCCCTGAAGGCCGCCATTGACGCTGCGGCCGCGGAGGACCTGACGCATTATTATGTGCCGGAAGCCTATCGGAGCTGGGATACGCAGAACCAGTATTTCCAGAAAAGGGTGGAAAAGCTGAGCAGCAAGTACACCGGGGACGCGCTGATCGAAGCGGCCAAGAAGGAAGTCAACTATCCGGGCACCAGCGAGTACAACTCCGGGCTGTCCTTCCGGCTTCAGCTGTATGACCGGCAGGACAAGGAAGTAACCAATACGAAGTATTCCACCTCCAGCCAGGGAATCTGGATGAATACCCACTGCTGGGAGTATGGATTCGTGTTCCGCTTTCCGCAGAACGCCTGGCCGCTGGAAACATCCACGGACAAGAGCTTTGTCACCGGCATCAGCAGCCAGATGAACCTGTACCGCTATGTGGGAAAAGGCAGCGCGACGATCATGCATGCCATGGACTTCTGCCTGGAGGAGTATATCCAGTACCTGGAGGAGCATCCCCACGTGGCGCTGTTCGAGGACGGGCAGCTGAAGTACGAGGTGTACCGCCAGTATGTGGGAGAGGCTTCCTCCTTCGATATCATGATTACCCGGAAGGCCAGGGGATATGTTTCCTCGCTGGACAATATGGGCGGCGTGATTACGGTGTTTGAGTACTGAGCACGGAACCTGAAGCAGGAGAAAAACGTTTTCCGGAGGAGCGCGTTCGGCGCTCCTCTTTTTACGTCTTGATCCCGGATCGGGAAAGGCATATAATACCCGGGAACACAACAGCGCAGGGGGAGGAACGGAAGCCATGGATCGGATCAGGAACCGCCTGGACAGCCTTCTGACGACAGAGCTGTTTTCCTGGCCGGAGCTTCGGAAAATGTTTCTGACGCTGCTGCTGGATTCCTTCTTTATCTTTTTCATCAGCGTGCTGTCCAGCATGCTGGTTTCCCGGGTCGGGGAAGCGGCCATGGCCGCGACCTCCCTGGTGGGTACTGTGAACGGCATGGTCTCCATCATCTTTTCCTCCCTGGCTTCCGGCGGCGCCATCGCGGTGGCCCGGGCCAAGGGCCGGGGTGATATGCTGGAGATTCAGCGGGCGATCGGCGAAGTGACGGGAGTCTGCTTTCTGGCAGCGCTGCTGCTGTCCTCCCTGCTTTATCTGGGAGCGGACAGCGTGGTGAATACGCTGTATCCGGATGTGGAGCCGCTGGTGCGGGACTACGCGGTGAGCTATATGCGGCTGATGTGCATCTCCTTCCTGCCGTTTTCCATTTTCAATGCCATCTTCAATATCTTCCGGAATCTGGGGGACACCCGCTCCAGCCTGCTGCTGACGGTTGTGATCAATCTGTCCCATCTGCTGCTCTGCCTGCTGTTCATCAACGGGCTGAACCTGGGCATCAACGGCGCCGGCCTGTCCTATATCACGGCGCGGACCATCGGCATGGTGCTGGCGCTGACCTGGATTCTGAAGGTGCACAATGAATATCATGTCCGGGTATCCTATTTCTTCCGCTTCCGGGCGGAGGTAACCCGGGACATCTTTTCCCTGGGGATGCCGCTGGCGGTGGAATCCCTGCTGCTGCAGGGCGGGATGCTGCTGGTGAACATCTACCTGGCGAAGCTCAGCACCGGGGACATGGCGGCCCACGCCCGGGCCAATTCCATCCTGAACCTCTACCAGGCAACGCCCGGCGCCCTGACCTCCCTGGTCTGCACGGTATGCGGGCAGGCCTACGGCGCAGGGAAATATGATCTGACCCGGAGCTACGGGAGAAACCTGATCCGGGTGGGAAGATATGCCATGGCGCTGACCTCTCTGGTGCTCTACCCCCTGACGCCGGTGCTGCTGATGCTGTACAACGTTCCGGCGGAAAGCGTTTCCACAATCTACCTCTGCCTGGGTATCGCCGCGGCGGGGCTGCCCCTCTTTGCCTGCGACAGCAATATCACGGCCATGGTGCTGCGGGTGGCGGGGGACGGCACCTTTACAGGCGTCTGCGCGGTGGCGGCGCTGGCCGTGGGCAGGTGCGCCCTGGGATATGTACTGACGATCGTCTGCGGGCTGGGGGTGCCCGGCATCTGGATCGCGCTGGTGGCGGAATGGATTCTGCGATCCGCGGCCCAGCATCTGCGGCTGCGGGGAGACCGATGGCTGCACCTGAAGGAAAAAGCGGCCTGAGAAGCTTATAAAACCGGTCAGGCTGTATGATGAAGATCAATGCCTGTTTTGTCCAAAGATATCGCTTTCATCCATGTTCTGCGGTTATGAAAAAAAGCTTGACAAGCGTCCGCAACGGGTGTATTATACATTTTGCCGCTTGAAACGGCGAAGTATCGCGGGGTGGAGCAGTTTGGCAGCTCGTCGGGCTCATAACCCGGAGGTCGGGGGTTCAAGTCCCTCCCCCGCAACGTGATGGCTCAGTAGCTCAGCTGGCTAGAGCATTCGGTTCATACCCGGAGTGTCATAGGTTCGAGTCCTATCTGAGCCACAGGACGGAATCCCAGAAGAATCAAAGCTTCTGGGATTTTTCTTATGTCCGTGATATAATAGGACGAAGGCTGCATCACAGCCTGCAAAAAGGATACCGACGTTTGATTTTCAGCAATTTGTCTTTCCTTTTCAACTGGATTATGCTATGATGAATCCAAGGGATGCAGCAGAATAAGAAGAACAGGCATTTCGGAGAGAGACCGCGGTGCACGGATGGGCCGCTATGCATGAACGGAAGCCGGATCGCTGAAGGCGAAAGGGAAAGGAGCAAAGCCATGATTGAACTGAGCCATGAAACCATTGAGCGGATTCTGGAAAAGGAGACCGCCAAAAAGGCAGACCTGACGACAATCCTTCGCAGTATTTATACCAGATATTTGCGTCTGTATGAGAGATATTACGCAGACATCGATGCGCTGACCAATGAAACGGTGGACGAGCTGCGAAACTATCATGAGGAAACCAGGAGTCTGGTGAAATATTACTACATGGACATTCCCCTGGACATCTGCGGGAAGATCGAACAGTTTGAGGAAAAATACAGCGACAGGCTGCTCGGGCTGGAATGGCACAGGAACCTTTTTGAAAGCTATGATGAATACGCCGAAAAATATGAGAACAGGGACAAAAGCGAGCAAACGCTCAAGGCGGACTTCAGAAAGGAAAGCCTGAAGGAATTTTATGATGCCATGGGCTATATTTTCCGGGAAGGATTCGGCACGGAGAGCCAGACGGCCAAGAATGTATTGAGCGGGATCGGAGAGCTGATTTTCGGAAGCAACAAGTAAACCGGAAGACGAATCAGGAGAAAAGGGCCCGGCTGTCCGCGGAAAACGCGCGGACGGTCATGGCAGATCACATGGCAGCATGACCCGGAAGCTCGGACAGCAAAGGCTTCCGGGCTTTTTTACTATTTTGGGGAGAAAAGCTTGACAAGGGAAAAGTAAGACATTATAATACATCTTGTCCGGAGAGGAAGGACGCTTTTTCCCGGAACAAATCTTCAATGGGATGAAGGAGAAGCAACAATGGGAAGATATTTCGGCACAGACGGATTTCGCGGGAAGGCCGGTGTGGATCTGACGGCGGATCACGCCTATAAGACGGGGCGCTTCCTGGGATGGTATTACGGCCAGAAGCATACCGGAGACAGGGCAAAGATTGTCATCGGGAAGGATACGCGGCGCTCTTCCTATATGTACGAATCCTCCCTGGCCGCGGGAATTACGGCCAGCGGCGCGGATGCCTATCTGCTCCACGTTACGACCACCCCCTGCGTCAGCTATATTACCCGGACGGAGGGATTTGACTGCGGCGTGATGATCAGCGCCAGCCACAATCCCTACTGGGATAACGGCATCAAGCTGATGAACCACAAGGGAGAAAAGATGGATGACGCCCTGCAGGATCAGCTGGAGGATTATATCGACGGCAAGATTCCGGAGCTGCCCTTCGCGGTGGAGGACAAAATCGGCTGCACGGTGGACTTCTATACCGGCCGGAACCGCTATATCGGCTACCTGACCAACCTGGCCACCCGGCCCTTTGACGATCATCGCATTGCCCTGGACTGCGCGAACGGATCCAGCTGGATGATCGGTCCGGCCGTGTTCAACGCCCTGGGCGCGAAAACCTATGTGATCAACAACAGCCCGGACGGCGTGAACGAGAACCTGAACTGCGGCAGCACCCATATTGAGCAGCTGAAGGCCTATGTGAAGGAAAACAAGCTGGACGTGGGCTTTGCCTTCGACGGGGACGCGGACCGCTGCCTGGCCGTGGATGAAAACGGTGAGGAAGTAAACGGAGATAAGATCATGTACATCTGCGCGAAGTACATGAAGAGCCGCGGACAGCTGCCCAGCAACACGGTGGTGACCACCATCATGAGCAACTTCGGGCTTTACAAGGCGCTGGACGCCGCGGGAATCAACTATGAGAAGACGGCGGTGGGCGACCGGTATGTGTACGAAAACATGAAGGTCTACGACCACCTGATCGGCGGCGAGCAGAGCGGACACATCATCTTCCGGAAGCATGCCCGCACCGGGGACGGACTCATCACCGCCATCATGGTCATGAGCGTCATGATTGATACCCAGCTGCCGCTGAGCGTGCTGGCGGAAGGCTGCAAAATGTATCCGCAGGTGCTGAAGAATGTGGTCGTGGACGACAAGGACGGCACAATGGGCGATCCGGCCGTGATGGATGCCGTATCCCGGTGCACGGAGGCGCTGGGGGACAGCGGCCGTGTCCTGCTGCGGAAGAGCGGCACGGAGCCGGTGCTGCGGGTCATGGCGGAAGCGGGTTCCACGGAGGAATGCGAGAAGAATGTGGACGCCATCATTCACGCGATGGAGGAGAGCGGACATCTGATTGAGGTGAGAAAATAATGCTGAAGACGAAAGATCTGTTTGACCTGTCCCATACCAGAGCCGCGGAGATGCTGGCGGCGACGGAGTATCCCTGGGAGGCGCTGAGCAAAATCAAGGACCTGATTCTCGCGCTGGGGAAGGAGCTGCCGAAGGACGAGTTCGAGGAGGTCAGCGAGAACGTCTGGATTGCCAGGGACGCGACGATCTATCCGAACAACTACATTGCCGGCCCCTGCATTATCGGGCATGAGACGGAAGTGCGGCCGGGGGCCTTTGTCCGCGGGAGCGCGCTGGTGGGCGATCACTGCGTGGTCGGCAACAGCACGGAGCTGAAGAACGTGATCCTCTTTGACAATGTGCAGGTGCCTCACTACAATTACGTGGGGGACAGCATACTGGGATACAGGAGCCACATGGGCGCGGGCTCCATTACCTCCAATGTGAAGAGCGACAAGAAGCTGATCGTGGTCAGATGCGGGGATGAGAAGATTGAAACCGGGCTGAAGAAGATCGGCGCCATGCTGGGCGACCGGGTGGAGGTCGGATGCAACAGCGTCCTGAACCCGGGCACGATCATCGGACGGGACAGCAATATCTATCCCACCAGCTGCGTCCGCGGCACCGTGCCGGAGGGATGCATCTGGAAGAACAGCGGGAAGGTTGTCGTCAAGGTGAAGGAATAAGACGGTAAAGCCGGAAGGAACCAGCCGGAAATAAAGAAAAAGGAGAGAAAAGAACATGAAGGTTATTATCGCGGAGAACTATGAAGACGGCGCCAGGAAGGCGGCTGACCTGATCGAAAAGATTGTGCGGGACAATCCGAAGTGCACCCTGGGCCTGGCGACAGGATCCAGCCCCGTGGGCATGTATCGGGAGCTGGCCCGCCGCTGCCGGGAAGAGGGCCTTGACTTCAGCCAGGTGCACAGCGTCAATCTGGACGAGTATGTCGGCCTGGACGGCACCCATGACCAGAGCTACCGGTATTTCATGAACACCAACCTCTTCGACCATATCAACATTGACAAGGCAAATACCTATGTGGCGAAGGGAACCGGGGATGTGGCCGCCAACCTGAAGGAATTCAATGAAGTGCTGGACCGCACGGACATTGACATTCAGGTGCTGGGCGTCGGACCCGACGGCCATCTGGGATTCAACGAGCCCGGAGAAACCCTGTACGACGGAGCCCATGAAGAAACGCTGGAGGACAGCACCATCGAGGCGAACAAGCGCTTCTTTGCCAGCAAGGAGGATGTGCCGACCCACGCGCTGACCATGGGCATGGGCAACATCATGCGGGCGAAGCGGCTGCTGATGATCATCAGCGGGAACAAGCAGGAAGCCGCGACCAGGCTGCTGATCGAGGACAGGATCGATCCCCGCTGCCCCTGCACCTTCATGCGGATGCACCGGGACGCCACCGTGGTGATCGAGAAGAAGCTGGCAGACGAGATCGGATACAAGGGATAAAACCGCAGGGATATCCTCCCTGAACGGCGCCGCGGGCCCAGGGCCCGCGGCGTGCTGCTTTTTTGGGCGGCCGGAGATGCTGGACGCGGGAAGGATGATGTGTTAAGATACACCCGGAGAAAAAAGGACCCCGCGAGAGGGAAGGAAAGATGAAAATGAAAACAGAGTGTAATCGCCTGAAGAGTTTTCTGCTCTGCGGGACGGCGCTGCTGATGGCACTGGCCCTGTTTTCCTTCGGCCATGCCTCCGGGGAGACCGCGCCGCGAAAGCTGACGCTGATGGTCTACATGTGCGGCAGCAACCTGGAATCCCAGTACGGATCCGCCACCGCGGACTATCAGGAGATGGTTCGGGCGGGGGTGGATCCGGAAGTTTCCGTGCTGGTGATGATGGGCGGATCCACCCAGTGGCAGATGGATATGGATGCCAGCAGCACTGCCGTGATGGAGATCGGCAGCCGGGGATCCCGCAAGGTTCGGACGGCGGAAAAGATGAACATGGGCGACGGGGACACCCTGTCCGCCTTTCTCCGCTTTGGGATGGAGTACGCGCCGGCGGAGGAATACGCCCTGATCCTCTGGGATCACGGGGGAGGCCCGCTGGACGGACTCTGCTGGGATGAGCAATACGGCGCGGATCATCTGAGCCTGCGGGAGCTGAAGGAGGCACTGCAGGCCAACGGGTTTGAGGATCGGAAGCTCAGCTGGATCGGCTTCGACGCCTGCCTGATGAGCTCCCTGGAGGTGGCGCACGCCATGGCGCCCTGCGCGGATTACATGATATCCTCCCAGGCGGAGGAGCCGGCTTCCGGATGGAACTACGCCTTTCTGCGGGAGCTGAGCCGGGATGCCTCAGCGAAGGAGACGGGCCGGCGGATCGTGGACGCGTATTTTGAAGTCGAACCGGATACGCTTCGGGATCTGACCCTCGCCTGCATAGATCTTTCCGGCGTCGGATCCCTGACGGACAGGATGAACTCCTTTTTCGCGGATCTCTCCGGCCGGATGACGCGGGACACCTTTGCGGATATTTCCCATCTCCGGCTTTCGGCCACGGGCTTCGGCCGGGCCGGCGCCATTGAGCCCGGCGAAAGCGGATACGACCTGGTGGACCTGGTCTCCCTGATCAAAAGCTATGCCTCTCTCAGCCCCGAAAAGGCGGAGCGGGTGATCTCCGGCGTCGCGGATACAGTGGCCTGGCAGCGGTCCAATATGGCGGACAGCTGCGGTCTGTCCGTGTATCATCCCTGGCGCAACAGGAGCCGGTTTGTCGATACCTGGAAGGATACGTATCAGGAGCTGGAATTCTGCCCGGAGTATACCCGCTACGTGGACTACTACGGCAGTATCATGGCCGGTGAAACCCTGATCCGATGGGATGACCTGAACCGCATTTCCGCCTCCCGGAATGAGGACGGCACGGCAACGCAGATTTCCGCCGAGCTGACGGAGGATCAGATTGCGAACCTGGCCAGTGCCCGGCTGGTGATCCTGGCCCGGAACCTGTATGATGCCGCGGATGAATCCTACAGCCTGGTATACCGCGCTCCGGAATCCGTTCCGGAGGGAAACTGGCTCTATTCCTCCTATGACGGCAGGCACCTGCAGGCGGTGAACGGATCCGGCTACATGCCGCTGACAGGCGCGCTGTCCTATCGGATTACAGAGGAAGGGACCTACCTGGTCCGCATCTATCCCTGGGATGGGGAGACGCGCAGGGATACGCCCCTCTGGGCGGAATATGTGCTGGAGGACTCCGGCACGCTCCGCCTCAAGGATTATCTGGTTTATGACGAAATGACCGGCACCTGGTCCTCCCGCGCGGACACGGATCTTTCCAGGTATCCGGTGATTACGTTCCTCAATGAGTACCGGAACCCGACGGAAAACGTGCGGGGAGAGACCCTTTCCTTTGACCAGTGGGAGACGGACGCCCATCAGGACACCCATCTGCGGGCCCGGTATGACGAGGAGGACACCGCCTTCCAGCTGGTTTTTGCCCAGGAGCTGATGCGGGCGGAAGCGCTGTACGCGGCCTTCGAAGTGACGGATCTGCAGGGCCATCAGTATATGACCCGCCTGATTCCGCTGGAGGACGGCGGGCTGACAGAGTATGAAACGCGGGTCACGACAGTGGAGCAGCTTCCCCTGCTGGGGGATACGCCGCTTGATGTCTCCTTCCGGCTCTTCCTGATGCCATCCACGGATTTGGGCAGCTCCCGCGTCATTATCAACGCAGCTCTCCGCAATACCTCCGACCAGGATATCAGCTTCCTCCTGCGTGATGTGCAGCTGAACGGAACAGATATCAGCGCCGCCGCTCTCAGCTCCCAGGGCACGGGCAGCCAGAACCAGGACGGCCGGCGGGCGCTGGCGCCCGGGGAAACCGGCGCGGCCAGCCTGATTCTCCGGTATGAGGATATCGCGCCGCTGATTCCGGATGTGTCCCTCCGGCAGATTGTCTTTGACCTGTATGTGGGAGAGGGACCAGAGGGCGGTTCTGATGTGAAATTTGCGGTTCCCTATGCACTGAGGACGGATGTTCCGCTGACCGCCTTCTATCCCGAGACGGATGTTCTGCCGCCCTACGACCTGGTACGCTTCGGGCGGAGCATGGGAGCCATGGATGAGACCTCGGAAAAGCTGCTCTTCTCCATCCCGGAGGTTACGGTGGCGCTGCGGGGTATCTATGTCGTGGACAGAAACCTGGTGCTGCAGCTTCACTATGAGAACAGGGGATCCAGGTCACGGCATCTTTTCCTGGGCAGGGCCACCCTGGACGGGCAGGAAGCTTCCATTGGACAGACCCGGGACATCAGCGCCGTTGTGCGGAATAACCGGATGCAAAACTATGGGCTGGAGTTTACTCCCTGGAAGGAGTCCACGGGCGTCAATCAGGTGCTGGAGGCAGGCATGACGCTGGATGACTACGTCGTGCTGCGGCCGGATGACCCGGCTCAGCGGGCAGCCCGGCGGATTGCCTTCCAGGCGCTGTGCTACGATGCGGATCAGCCGCTGGATTCGGTTCTCTGCGGCGAGACGGTGATCCTCTCCGAGGATCCCGCTCCGCTGGAGGAGGGGATCATGGCTGTCGCTCCGGCCGCCGACTATCAGATTGCACCCGGACAGCCCCTGCCGAAGGAGACGGGCATCTCCCTGCTGAAGGATCAGATCCCGGACGCCCCGGAAGCGGAAACCCGGACCTTCCGGGTCTCCGATCCCTCCGGAGAAAGGATCCTGGGCGGATTCTACTACCTGTTCCGCCGGATCACCTCAGACCAGGAGCTGGCGGCCCTCAATATCCTGAATCAGCTGCCGGAGGGCAGCGCGGAAAAGCGGATCGCCTTCCCGGAGGGGAGGGAATGGCTGCTCTTTGAAGCCATGGGAAGCCTGGAAAGCCAGGAGGACGGCAGCTCTTCCGCCCTGTTCCCCGGAGTTCTGCCGGCGGTTCGGACCGGAGAGGAAACCTTCCGCCTCGCTCCGGTCTGGATTCATTCGGAGGCGGAGGGGGAGGTGCTGTATGACCAGGTTTCCAACCATCTGAGCTTCGGATCGGCGGACTTCCCGGGCGCCGTGCTGGGCGGCACCGCGCTGGGATATTTCTGCCTGCGGCAGGAGACGGCCACCGGAAGGATGGATTTCGCGGACGCAAAACAGCAGGACGGCAGCTGGCCCTCCCTGGCGGAAATCATCAGCCAGAGGGTCTTCCTGCTTCCCGGAGACGCTTCGGAGGAGGAGCGCCTGGCCATCCTGAACGCGGATATCTCCGAGACAGCGCTCTGGCTTCGCCAGTATCAGAGGATGAAATCGGAGAAGGTTTCGCTGGAAATGGAACCCCTCGGGGATCCGACCCGGTATATGATTGTGTATCTGTACGGCACGGAATCCGGGGAAATCCGCTGCACCGCGCCCGCACCCCTGGAATGACGGCATGCGGCGCCGGGGCCGAGGGACCCGGGGAACCGGCTGAAAACAGAAGACAGGAAGAAAGCGCCGCGGGGGCTGAACCCCCGCGGCGTTTTTTACTGGATGGCCCATCCATCCGGCCGGATGCAGGAATCAGAAAAGACAGGACCCGCCCAGCAGCAGCTGAGCCAGATAGTAGGTCACCATGATCAGAAGATCCATATGCTTCCGCCGGGTGTTCAGCATGCTCAGGAAGAGCGTGTGATCGCTGAAGAAGAACAGGGCGGCGCCCAGCATGATCATCACACCCTTCACCGAATAGGAGGTGGCGCCGCCGGCAATGCCGCAGGACGCCATCAGACAGAGCACCAGGGCATAGACAGCAAAGGGAAGCATCTGCTTCCCGATGGCTTTCCGGTGCCGGTAAAAAAGCCAGACCAGATAGGCCCCGAAGCAGATCAGGAGCACCGGATGGGCAGCGCTGAGGGGGAAGAGCTTCAGCAGGCAGACCACATAGCACAGGTGCCCCAGCAGGAACGCCCCGACCCCGAAAAAGAACCAGAATTCCAGCAGATAATCCGCCGCGGCGTGGAGCAGAAGCGCCAGCACGAAAAACCAGTACTGCGGATCCAGCCGAAGGGCGGCCACCAGGGCGGGAACCAGGGCGCAGAGGGTTCCCAGGGATTTGAAGGCCGCGGCCAGGTAAGGCTTCCGCGGTTTATAACGGAAAAAAAGAGGAAGGCAGACGCCCAGACACAGGGCGGCACAGGCCAGTAAAATCCACATCGGACCACCTCCCGAATCTTCAGATCCAGCGGCTTTCGGCGCCCCCGGGGGGCCGGGGTTACAGGCTGGCGTCCCCGGGAACCCAGGGCATCAGGAAACAGTTGACATACCAGGAAGTTCCCTTCTTATGGTTGCCGTAGGTGAAGATTTTCGATTCCTCCCCGGAGCGTTCTTCCTTGGGAACCAGCACAATGTTCTTCTCCCTGACGGCGGAGGGATCATAGTCGTAGATGAACATCCGGACCGTGTTTTTCATGGCGCCCTCGATGCAGGTCAGCCGGTACTTTCCGTCCGGAAGGAGCTCCGCGTCATAGACGAAGCCGACATGAATATACTTGTTGGATTTTTCTCCGTACAGCACGATGAAGCCCTTCTGGGGAATGGCGGAGGTCCGGTGCATGTAAAGATAGCCGGGAGCCATTTTCTTCGGGGCGGAACCCTTCACGTGATAGATGGGCGCCGGGGCGGAGCCTTCCTCGCAGAGCTCCGCCAGCTCGTCCTGGGGAACCTGGGGGATTTCCGCTTCCAGCATGCACCAGGTTACGAAGCCGGCGCACCAGGAGTTTTTACCCCAGTTGTAATTGTTGAACCAGGTCGTGTACTTGTTCTTGACTCCCTGATCCTTTCCGTTGACCGTGACCCACTCGTTGTAAACAATGTCCAGCAGGCGCTGAATCTGCTCCGGGGGCTCCGCCAGCTCCGTTCCGATTTCCGCCGGGAGCGGGGTAGGGGTCGCCTTGGGCTTCTTGGCCGCCAGGGCGGAGGAAGCGGAGAGGAGAAGCAGCAGGGACAGCAGCAGTGCAAAGGCTCTTTTCATGGTGACTGATCAATCCTTTCTGTAGCCCGGCGGCGGAATCCTGCCGGGAGGGAAGCGGCCGCGGCCCGTCCGGACCTGCGCGGCGGTTCCTGTTTCATATTTTCCACGGGGAGGAGAAAAATCCTCTCAGGGGGACGCAATTTCCGGATGCTGCTTCAGCCAGGAGAAGATGTCCCGGGCGATGAGGGCGGCGGAATTCTCTCCGGTTTCCCCCTCCGGCAGATCCTCCACGAGCACGGTCACCGCAAAGGGAAGGTCCTTCTGGGCATTGAAGCCGGTGAACCATCCGTATACGGTCTTTTCTTCTTTCTCCTCCGCGCCGGCGGTCCCGGCTTTGCCGCGGATATCCAGCGTGGTGACCGCGGCCTGGGAGCCGCTGCCGCCGCTTTGCACTGACTCCTTCATCATCCGGCTGAGCTGCCCGGCTGCGGCGGCGGAACATACGGAGAAGGCGGGTGCGGAAGAGAAGGAAAGCACGGTTCCTCCTTCGGGGGAGACCACCTTTTTCAGCAGCCGCGGCTCCGGGGCGACACCGTCTCCGGCGACGGCGGCGGAAATCAGACAGAGATGAAGGGGCGAAAGAAGAAGTCCCCCCTGTCCGGAGCCGAGGGCGGCCAGGGACTCCCGGGACTGGGCGCCGGAGGGGCAGACGGAATTGGTAACCACGAGATCCCGGAACAGGAAGTTGCGGTTGAAGCCGAAGGCTTCGGCCGCCTTCCGCAGCGCGGGAAAACCCATTTCCAGCGCCAGGGAGGCATAAACCACATCGCAGGAGGAAAAAAACGCCTGGTCCAGCCGGAGAGAGCCGTGGCCTCCTTCCCGGGCCTCCTGCACCCGGAAGGAATCCGAGACGGGAAGCGAGCCTTCGCAGACAAAGGATCTGTCCGAAACGCCGGGCAGATTCTCCAGCGCGGCGGCGGAAGCAACGATCTGAAAAGCGCTGCCCGGAGGCAGAAGCGCCTGGACGGCCCGGTTCCGGAAGGCGGAATCCGACCCGGCGGGAAGCGCTCCGTCTTCCTGATCCGGATCAAAGACGGGAAGGGAAACCATCGCCGCGATTTCTCCCGTCAGATAGTTCATGACCACGGCTGCCCCGCTGCGGCCGGCGGAGAGGGGATGGCTTTCGAACCAGCCGGGAATCCGGCTGCACAGATCCGCATCCACGGTCAGGGTAATGCTGTTTCCCTTCCGCGCTTCCCCGGGACGTGTCAGACGGCGGACGGCATCCGCCAGGGATGAGGACCAGCCGTACAGATAGGCCGCGTGAAAGGTCTCCACCCCATTTTCGATCCTTCCGCCGCGGTCTCCCAGCAGGTGGACCAGCGCGGAGCGGACAGAGGGGGAGGAGGCGTATACGCGTTTTCCTTCTTCCGTCGAGGCGAGCAGCACGCCCCGGCGGTCCAGGATATCTCCCATGACCGTATCCTGCTTCCGGGCGGAAAGACGCGGATTGCCGGAATAGGAGAACCAGCGGCTGCCGTAGGTGGACAGGGAACGAACTCCGCCGAGGGCGAGCAGCAGGAAAAGGCAGACCAGCAGCAGCGCGGTCAGCTTCATGCGGAACTTCTGCCTTTTCATCCGGCACACCCCCTTTTTTTCGGCGCTTCCGCCGTTTATCTTTCCAGCATCGCGATCTGCGCGTCGGCTTCCAGATCGTCCTCGTTCAGGCTTTCCACTCCCTGGATGAATCCTGCCAGGCACATGCTGGTGATCAGGGAGGTTCCCCCGCGGGATACAAATGGCAGATTGACCCCGGTCAGGGGAATCAGCTTCAGGACCCCGCCGATGATCAGAAAGGTCTGCAGGCCGATCAGAACGACGGAGCCCATGGCCAGGAGACCGTGGAAGCTGCGGCGGGCGGAGACGGCCACGGAGGCTCCGCGGAGAATCAGCACGGCGTAGACGAGCAGCACACAGACGGCGAAAACCAGGCCGAACTGCTCGCAGAGCACCGCGAAGATATAATCGGATTCATACACGGGAATGGCGGTGGGAGTGCCAAGCCCCAGTCCCACGCCCCAGAGGCCGCCGCTGGCGAGAGCCATCAGCCCCTGGACAATCTGGTATCCCGCGCCTCCGTAGTCCGCCCAGGGATTCAGCCAGAGGGAAACCCGGAGGCGCACATGGGCAAACTGCTGATAGCCAAGCCAGGCAGCGGCGCATCCTCCGGCCAGCCCGGCCAGGGTAAAGGGCAGGTTTCCGGTGGCGGTCCAGTACAGCAGCAGGGCGGTGCCGAAGTACAGAAGGGCGGTTCCCAGATCCTTCTGCAGCATCAGCAGCGCCATGCAGGCCAGGAGGAAAAGAAGGCAGGGAAGCGGCTTCCGCCGGGAAAGGTAATAGGACAGGACCGCCAGCAGCAGCAGCTTGACAATTTCGCTGGGCTGGAAGGACAGGGGCCCGAGGGAAATCCAGTTCCGGGCCCCGTTGATTTCTTCCCCCGCCGCCAGCGGAAGCACAAGCAGCCCCAGGGAGAGGGGAATCAGCAGCAGGACGGTCCGCCGCCAGGTCCGGGATGAGCGGACCAGATAGATGCAGAAGACCATGGCAGCCAGCCCGATGCCGTAGAAGACGGCCTGCTGCAGGGCATAGGCCGGATTGGCGGCATAGAGCAGCAGGATGCCCAGAGCGCACAGGAAATTGGTCAGGGACATGAGCAGCCGGTCCGTCGGAAAAAGAAGGGGCAGCAGGCTCGTGCCCAGAAAGATCATGCAGGGGACCGCGAAGGCGAGAATGTAGCCCAGGACGGACTGATCCCGCAGGGCCAGCAGCAGAAAGGCCAGGAAATAAAAAACCATGACCAGCACGGACAGGCGGGAGGCGGGGGCTTTTTTCTTTTTAGTCACTCCAGTCCGCCTCCTCCCACTTTACGCTGCGGCGTCTGCGCGGGGGCGCGGAAGGGACGGCGGGACTGACCTCAGGAGAGGGAGCCCGCACCGCGGCTTCCGGAAGGGAAGGGACATCGGACCAGCCCGGGGCAGACGATTCCGGAGGGGAAGGGACATCGGACCAGCCCGGGGCAGACGATTCCGGAGGGGAAGGGACATC
>CAMNKK010000006.1 GCA_946542235.1 uncultured Clostridia bacterium
GTACCCATGGCAGACCGGGAAACCAAACCGGTCTATATCAACGGAGACATGTTCCACGGTACATTTAAGCGTACTGCGGAAGGAGATTATCATTGCACTGCGGAAGAAGAACAGTTTGGCGCGGGATTGCCTGACCGAACCACTTTGACGCTGCCGTTAATAAATAAAATAAAAGACTTATCAGAGATGAAACAGGACTTTTTGCCCCAAAGTCCTGAAAAAAGTCCTGAAAAAAGTCCCGAAACAAAGGCAAATGAAATAGATGCAAGAAAAGAAGCGGTGTTGAGCTTAATAATGGAAAACCCGTCTCTTTCAAAATCAAAAATCGCGCGCAAACTCGGAATCTCAGATCGCCAGGTAAGAACTGTACTCGATTATCTTAAGGCCGAAGGGAAAATTCATTATGAGGGAGCAAGCAGAGGCGGCCGATGGGTCATTGATTGATTTGTCAGGATTGCGTAAGTATAAGGAGGACGCGATTTGCAGCGTTTTGCTCCGATTCGGCAATGATGAAGATGTCACGTGGATAGTATGAACAGAATTCTGAGCACCGTAGGACTTTGGAAACGCGGCGAGATGCGGCTGGAGGAGGTTTTACATGACCCAAACACGTATTTTGTTTATCTGCCACGGGAATATATGCAGAAGCGCTGCTGCGGAAGCGGTTTTGACGCAGATGTGCCGGGAAGCGCATTTCGGGCAGGCTGAAGTGAGCTCTGCTGCCGCGACCCGGGAGGAAATCGGGAATGATATTTATCCCCCCATGAAAAAAGCGCTTCGTGAAAAAGGGTACAGCTGCCCGCCGCATGCCGCAAGGCAGACCGTTCGGGAGGACTATGAACGGTATGATTATCTGATTGGGATGGATTATGAAAACCTTTCGGATATGAAAAGAATTTACGGCGGAGATCCGCTGGGAAAGATCTCCCTGCTGCGCGACTGGACGGGCGAAGCAGGGCAGGAGATTGATGATCCCTGGTACACCCGGGATTTCAGAGGAGCGCTGGAGCAGATTGAGGACGGATGCCGCGGGATCATGCAGTTTCTGAAAAAAAGCGGCAGCAGCAAGCCGGTTCAGATCGCGGTGATTTCTGACACCCACGGCCTTCTGCGGCGGGAGGTTGTGGCTGAGCTGCAGGACTGCAGTCACATCCTGCACGCGGGGGACATCGTAAAGGAAATGGATCTGGATGAACTGCGCCTGTACGGATCCATCTATGCGGTCAAAGGAAACAATGACCTGTGGCAGGACGGCCTGCGGGATCTTGCCGGCGTGCTTCGGTTTGAAATAGCCGGCGTCTCCTTCCTGATGACGCATGACCGCCGGAATGTGCCACGAAATCTGGAGGGGGTTCAGGCGGTTGTCTTCGGGCATACGCATCGCTACAGCGAGGAATGGGCGGAGGGGCGCCTCTGGCTGAATCCGGGCAGCTGCGGACGGGCCCGGTTCGGCGGGGAAGTCAGCATGGCAAAAATGCGGCTGCAGGATGGAAAAATACTGAACATCAGGAAAATAACCTTCCCTGATCAGCCAAGATAAGCTATATTATCATCCGGAGGCGAGCGAAAGATGGAATTTATGAATGCCTATACCTTCGGCTTCTGTGAAAAACGCGGGTTTACGAAGGGCGCTGCCTGGAGGGAGTCCCTCCGGCTGATGGCGGAATCCACGGGCTGCAACGCGATTATTCTTCCGGTCTGCGCCTGGCAGGAGCATACCTATTCCACGGTCATGGACTCCGATCATCCGGATGTCATGGACGGGGAGGATGTCCGGGCGGTCTGCGAATATGCACGCAGCCTGAAGCTGAAAGTGATCCTCAAGGCCATGGTCAACTGCAGGGACGGATACTGGAGAGCCTACATTCGCTTTTTTGACACGGAGGTGCCCACAGAACCGAGGTGGGCGGACTGGTTCGATGCCTGGACAGACCATGTATGCCGTGTGGCGCGGATGGCAGAGGAGAACCGGGCTGAGCTTTTCTGCATCGGGTGTGAAATGGTGGGAACGGATCACCGGGAAACGGAATGGCGGCAGCTGATCAGCGCAGTCCGGAAGATCTATCATGGCCCGATTACCTACAATTGTGACAAATTCCAGGAGAATCATATCAGATGGTGGGACGCGGTGGATGTGATTTCCTCCTCGGGCTACTATCCTCTCAGCCGGCTGAAGGAGCACTTTGAACGGATTCAGGCCGTTGCATCCGCGGCGGGGAAGCCCTTTATGTTTATGGAATGCGGCTGCCCTTCCAGGGCCGGGAGCGAGCAGCTGCCGAATGACTGGAGGTTTGGAGGGGAAACCAGCATGGAGGCGCAGCGCGCCTGGTATCAGGAGTTCACAGACCTGATTCTGGATTATCCCTTTGTCCGGGGAACCGGGTGGTGGGACTGGTCCGCAACCAGACTGTATCCGGGATTTGCGGGACAGGATCACAACGGATACTGCACATGGGGGAAGCCGGCCAATCAGGTGCTGGCCGATTTTGCCGGGAAGATTCGATGAACCCGGAAGAAAAGCGGGTACGCGGCGAAGGAGCGGCCGGCCTGAAGAGGCAGGGTGAAAAGACGGATCCGGCGCAGACACAGGGAGGATATATGAAGAATATTGATCTTTGCGGAAAATGGACATGCATGATTCCCGGATGGCAGCAGGAAGTACTTTTGCCGGGTACCCTGGACGAATGGGGGATCGGAGAACCCGACGATCCGGAAAGACAATGGAAGGCAGAAGAGGTAAAGCGCATCGGGTTCTGGAAGAAGGGGGATCCCATCGTGACCCGGCTGACCCGGAAGCACACCTTCGAGGGCGCGGCGCGGATCAGCCGGAGCCTTGAATGGGATAAAAAAGAGGGAAAGCGATACTTCGTGGACGCCGAACGGGCAAGAATGCTGAAGCTGGAGGTCAACGGCCGGGAGGCGGCTCCCTGCCGCCCCGGATGCCTTTCCGCCCCCTGGTGCTTTGAAGTGACGGAGCTTGTGACCGGAAGAGATGAATTCACCTTCCTGAGTGACAACAGCTATCCCGGATGGCCCCGGGAGGCGATTGTATATTCTTCCGCCGCGTCCGACGAAACCCAGACCAACTGGAACGGCATCCTGGGCAGCATCCGGATCCGGGAGGAAGGGAGCACCTTCCTGTCGGATGTGCGGGTGTATGCCTGCGGCGGGGATGAGGATGCGGCCGTGATCGAAATCGACAGCGCGGACGGATGGGAGGGTGAAATCCGGATCAGCTCCGAAGCCCTGGAGGAGGACGCCGTGATCCGCACGGCCCTGGGTGCCGGAAGGCACGAAATCCGATGCGGCCTGAAAATCCGGAAGGATGCCGCGAGATGGGACATCGGCGAGGGGCGGATGCAGGAGATGACCGTCAGCGCGCCGGGGCTGGAGACGCGCAGCGCACGGTTCGGCATCCGCAGCTTCCGGGCGGAAAAAGGACGGCTGACGATCAACGGGAGACGGATTTTCCTGCGGGGAGAGGCCAACTGCGCCGTGTTTCCCGAAACCGGATACTGCCCCATGGAAAAGGACGAATGGAAGGAAATCCTGCGGAAATACCGGGAATATGGCGTAAACTGCATGCGGTTCCACAGCCACTGCCCTCCGGAGGCCGCCTTTGCGGCCGCTGACGAGGCCGGCATGCTGATGCAGCCTGAGCTGAGCCACTGGGATCCGGAGCACGCGTTTGAATCGGAAGCTTCCAGACAGTATTACCGGAATGAGATGATCCGGATCCTGCAGACGCTCGCCTGCCATCCGTCCTTTGTCATGCTGAGCCTGGGCAATGAGCTGCATGCCGGGGCGGAAGGGCATGCCTGGATCGGGGAGATGCTGAAGACCGCCAGGGCTGCCGACCCGACCCGGCTGTACACCGGCGGATCCAATCTGCATTACGGCCAGCTGGGCACCGAAAGCGCCGGGGACTTCTATACCGCCATGGGATATATGGGGATGGAAATGCGGGCTACCTGCGACGGAATGACCGGATGGCTGAACCATGAGTATCCCGGAACCTGCCATGACTACAGCAGCACCATGAACGCGATTCGCCGGAACAGCGGTCTGCCCGTATTTTCCTTTGAGGTCGGACAGTATGAAGTGCTGCCGGAGACGGAGGAGGACAGCAGGTATCGGGGCGTGACCCGGGCGGACAATCTCACGCATATCCGGGAAAAGGCGCGGGAGAAGGGACTGGAAAAAGACTGGAAGCGCATGAGGGAGGCCTCCGGCGAAAGCAGCCTGCTGTGCTACCGCGCGGAGGTTGAGGCTGCCATGCGCACGGAGGAGTACAGCGGCATCAGCCTGCTTGGGCTGCAGGACTTTCCGGGCCAGGGAACCGCGCTGGTGGGAATGATGAACGCGCATCTGGAGCCGAAGAGCGGGAGCTTTGCCCGACCGGAGCGATTTGCCGCCTTCTTCCGGGATGTGCTGCCGCTGGCGCTGATGGACAGATATACCTGGACGGAGGGGGAAACGCTGACCGTGCGGGTTCGGCTGGCCAACTACGGTAAGCACAGCCTGTCCGGAAAGACGGAATGGACGCTGGAAGGGGAAGACGGCCGGAGACGGTGCGGGGGTATGCTGGAGGACAGGACGGCTCCCGCGGGCGGACTGACGGATCTGGGAGAAATACGGATCGGGCTGGCGGACTTTCCCCGGCCGGAGAAGCTGACGCTGATCCTGCGGTTCTGCGGAGCGCGGAATGAGTATCCGGTCTGGGTTTATCCCCCGGTGCAGCCTGAATGCCCGCCGGATGTATATGAGTGCCGCAGCCTGGACGGGAAAGCCCGGGATATCCTGCGCGCAGGCGGCACGGTATACCTTGCGCCGGACAGTACGGAGGAGGCGCTGCCCAACTCCATCCAGGCTCAGTTCAGCCCGGATTTCTGGTCCGTATGCACTTTCCCGCATCAGGCGGGAGGGATGGGACAGCTGATTGACGAAAGCCATCCGCTGTTCAGAGACTTTCCTACGGAATCCTTCAGCAACTGGCAGTGGTGGCCCATGGCCGGCCAGCGGGCCATGATCCTGCCGGAAAAAATAGATGCGATCATTGCCGAGATGGATTCCTATGCTTACCTGCGGCCGATGGCCAAGCTGTTTGAATGCCGCTGCGGCGGAGGGAAGCTGATGGTGTCCTCCCTGGGGCTGCACAGCCTTCAGCAGTACCCGGAAGCCCGGGCGCTGCAGGCCGCCATCTATGCCTATCTGGCCTCCGACCGGTTTGCTCCGGCGCAGGAGCTGACGGAGGAATGGATCCAGGGGATCTTCCGGAGCCGGAAAACGGACTACGGACTGCTTCTCAGGCAGGCGGAGGAAATCATCCGGACGGATCCGGGATATGTGCCGGCGCTCAGCAACCTTTCCGCGCTGCTGATGGATATGATTCCGCAGCTGAACTGGGCGGGGTTTTATCTGCTCCGGGGAGACCGGCTGGTGGTCGGGCCTTTTCAGGGAAAACCTGCCTGCATCCATATTCCCGTGGGAAAAGGCGTGTGCGGGACGAGCATCGCGAAGGATGAAGCCCTGAACGTGCCCGATGTGCACGCATTCCCCGGCCATATCGCGTGTGACAGCGCATCCCGCTCGGAGATGGTGATTCCGCTGCACCGGCAGGGAAAACCCGCGGCGGTGCTGGATATGGACAGCCCGGTTCCCAACCGGTTTTCACCGCAGGACGCGGAAGAACTGAAGAAATTCGCGGGCCTTGCGGAAAGGCTTTTATGCTGGGAAGACGCGTAACGGTGCTTTCTCTGTTCCGGCGGTTTTCTTTCCCGGGGAATTATGATATGATGAACCGTCTCCGCGGAGCGCGGGAGGTGTCCGGGTTTTCCCGGAAAAAGCCGGAGCGGCCGGCAGAACAGGGAAACAGGAAGTAAAAATGCGACTGAAGAAATTGGAACTGTACGGGTTCAAATCCTTTGCCCAGCGGACGGAAATCGTGCTGAACGAAGGAATTACGGCCATCGTAGGGCCGAACGGATCCGGCAAGAGCAACATCGGCGACGCGGTGCGCTGGGTGCTGGGGGAACAGAGCGCGAAACTGCTGCGGGGAACCAGCATGCAGGACGTGATCTTTAACGGAACCGAGAAGCGAAAGCCCCTGAGCTACTGTGAGGTGTCCCTGGTCTTTGACAATGAGGACCGGGCCCTGCCGATGGACTACGCGGAAATCATGGTGACCCGCCGGGTGTACCGGTCAGGGGAGAGCGAATACTTTCTGAACCGCTCTGCCTGCCGGCTGAAGGATGTGGTGGATCTGTTCCGGGACACCGGAATCGGCAAGGAAGGCTACTCCATCATCGGGCAGGGACGGATAGACGAGATCCTTTCCCGCAAGGGAGAGGACCGGCGCCTGGTTTTCGAGGAAGCGGCAGGCATTGTCAAGTTCCGGGCGAGAAAGGAAGAAGCGGACAGGAAGCTGGCGCACACCCAGGATAACCTGACCCGGGTGGATGACATTCTGGAAGAGCTGAAGCGCAGGCTGGAGCCGCTGGAGGAAGAAGCCAAAAACGCGAGAGTATACCTGGAGCTGAGCGCTGAGCTGAAGACGCTGGACCTGAACCTGTTCCTGGTGCGCAGCGACCGGATGGAAGCGAAGCTGAGGGAGCTGGACAGCGATCTGCAGAGCATGAACGCCGTGCTGGAGCAGGCGGAAATCACGCTGCAGGAAAAGGCGGATCAGCGGGATTCGCTGCAGGCGGAGATCGCCGCGCTGGAAGAGAAGATTTCCGGCGCGCACCAGGCGGCCATGGAAGGGATGGAAGCCCTGCATCAGGCGCAGGACGCCTGCCGGCGGATGGAGGAACGCCGAAACCACCGCGGGGAAACCCGCAGGCGGATTGAGGAGGAGTCCGCCGCGGCGGCCCGGCGGCTGGAGGAGCTGGCGGAGCTTTCCGCGGACAGCGAAAGCGGCAGCGAGGCCAGACAGCGGCTGATCGAAGAGAAGGAAGACGCGCTGGCCGCGGCACAGGCGGCGGAGGCGGAGGCCCGGGCGGAGGAAAACGCGCGGGAGGAAGCCCTGGAAGCACAGCAGAACGCCGTCATGGAAGCCATGAACCGGCATGCGGCGGCGCTGAACGACCAGACCCGGCTGAAAACGATGTTTTCCACGATGGAGAGCCGCCTGCAGGAGCTGACGGTGTCCTGCGAGGAGATGCGGCGCGAGTCGGCGGAGAAGGAAAGCAGCGTACAGTCCGCCAGAGCCATGCTTCGGCAGGAAGAGACCCTGCAGAAGGAAAGGACGGACGCCTGGCAGGAAAGCGTGAACCGGCTGAACCGGGCGGACGGGGAAGTGATTCAGGCCCGGCAGGAGTATGACCGGAAGCTGGCGGAAATGCGGGATATGGAATCCCGCCGGAAGCTGCTGGCGGAGATGAGCCGGGAGATGGAGGGCTATGCCCATTCGGTCCGCGCCGCCATGAAGCAGGCCCGGGACAGCCGGATGGAAGGTGTGCACGGCGTGCTGGGCCAGCTGATTCAGGTGCCGCAGATCTATGAAACGGCGCTGGATATGGTGCTGGGCGCGGCACAGCAGAATATTGTCACGGAGGATGAGGAAACCGCGCAGCAGCTGATCGAATACCTGCGGCGGAACCATCTGGGCCGGGCGACCTTTCTGCCCGTTTCCTCCGTGAAGTCCAGGGTGCTGGAACCGCGGGAGCGGGAAGTGCTGAATATGCCCGGATGCCTGGGCGTGGCGTCTGAACTGGTGAAATGCGACGGACGCTTCCGGGGCGTGGTGGAGAACCTGCTGGGCCGGACGGTGATCGCGGAAAACCTGGACGCGGGAATCGCCATCATGCGCCGGGGCCGGCACGCGTTCCGGCTGGTGACCCTGCAGGGAGACGTAATGCACTCCGGCGGCTCCATGACGGGCGGATCGGTTTCCTCCCGGAACGTGAACCTGTTTTCCCGGGAACGGGAGCTGAAGGAACTGACCGAGAAGCTGACCGGCGGGCAGGCGGAGCTGGAAAAGCTGCTGCACAGCATGCAGGAAGGACAGAAGAAAAAGGATGTCCTGAAGCAGGAGAACGCGGAAGCCCTGGAGGCGCTGCATCAGCAGGAAATTGCCGTGGCCCGGGAAACAGAGCATGTGCAGAACGCGGAAGCGGACCGGAACGGCTTTGCCATGCGCCTTTCCGAAACGGAGGCGGCCAGGGAACAGCTGATGGAGTCCATGAACCAGATCGAGGAACAGCTGTCCATGGTGACCGGGGACACCAGCCGGGAACAGCAGTCCCGGGAGGAAATGGAGAAGGAAACCGCCAGGCTGCAGGAGCAGCTGGCGGAAGCCAGAAAGCGCGCGGAGGCGGCATCGGGGACGGTGGTCAGCCTGACGCTGGAGCTCAGCGATCTGCGGCATGAGGCGGAAAGCCTGCAGCGCGATCAGGACCGCTTCCGGAGGGAAGAGGCAGGCATGCGCCAGGATCAGGCCCGCCGGGAAGAAGAGCTGACGCGGATGGCGGAGGAAGAGGCGGCGGACGGAAAGGAAGCAGACCGGCTGGCGGCAGCGGAAGCCGAGGCAAGGGCGGCCCAGGCAGGCCGGGAGGATATCATCCGATCCCTGGAAGAGACCAGGGCTTCCCGGCAGAGCACACTGCGGGAGATCCTGAGCGACATGGAAGGGCTGCATCAGTCCCGCAGCCGGGACACGGACAAAATGCACCGCATGGAGCTGAACCGGACCAGGACGGACGGGGATCTGAAGGCTCTGCGGGACCGGATCTGGAATACCTATGAAATGACCTATGCCATGGCGGAGGAGTTCCGCCGGACGGATGGGTTCAACGTGGCGGAGGCGGACCGCCGGGCGGCGCAGATCTCCACGGAAATCCGGGCCCTGGGCGTGGTGAACGTCAAGGCGGTGGAGGAATACGCCGAAACGAAGGCCAGGGTGGATGAGCTGGGAAGCCAGCGGGAGGATCTGGAAAAGGCGGAGACGGATCTGAAGGATCTGATTGCCCGCCTGCTGGATCAGATGAAGACCACCTTTGTGGAGAATTTCTCCCTGCTGCAGGGGTATTTTTCGGAGACATTCCAGCGGCTTTTCGGCGGCGGCCATGCGGAACTGATCCTGATGGATCCCTCCGATCCGCTGAACTGCGGAATTGAAATCAACGCGCAGCCGCCGGGCAAGAAGCTGCAGCTGCTGACGCTGCTGTCCGGCGGGGAACGTACGCTGACGGCGATTGCAATCCTGTTTGCGACGCTGAAGCTGAAGCCGACCCCCTTCTGCATTCTGGATGAGATCGAGGCGGCGCTGGACGATGCAAACATCGGCTATTTTGCGGACTATCTGGTCGAATATTCCAGGGAAACGCAGTTTGTTGTCGTGACGCACCGGAAAGGGACCATGGAGCGGGCGGACAGCCTGTACGGCGTGGCCATGGAGGAGCAGGGTGTAAGCAAGATGGTGTCCGTGTCCCTGCAGGACTATCAGGAATAAAGGAGCTGCCGGACGCCTCGCGCCCGCCGGCTCCGACAGGAGGTGCACATGCCTAATTTCACCCTACAGGACAGCGTGTTTGAAAACGCGGCGAAAAGATTTCCGACGCCCTTCCACCTGTATGATGAGCCGGGAATCCGGGAACGGGCCCGCCGGCTGAGACAGGCCTTTTCATGGTGTCCTGATTTCCGGGAATACTTCGCGGTGAAGGCGCTGCCGAACCCGGCGATTCTCCGGATCATGAAGGAAGAGGGCTGCGGCCTGGACTGCTCCAGCGCGACGGAGCTGACGCTGGCAGCGGCCTGCGGCTTTGAGGGAGAGAAAATCATGTTCTCCGCCAATGCCATGCCTCCCGCGGAGTTTGACCAGGCCCGGGCGCTGAACGCGATCATCAACCTGGACGACGCCAGCGATCTGGAGCTCCTGGCGGATCACGGGGGGATTCCGGAACAGATCTGCCTGCGGTACAATCCCGGCGGCGATTTTGCCATCGGGAATACGATCATGGGCAATCCGGGAGAGGCAAAGTACGGCATGCCGGCGGATCAGCTGCGGAAAACCCTGGAGCGGGCGGGCAGAATGGGCGCGGGGCGCTTCGGCCTGCACGCGTTTCTCTCCTCCAACACGATGGCGGAGTCCTATTATCCGGAGCTGGCGGGGATTCTGCTGCGGCTTGGAAAGGAGCTGGAGAAGAAAACCGGGCTTCGCTTCAGCTTTATCAACCTGTCCGGAGGCATCGGCATCCCCTACAGGCCGTCCGAGCCGGAAGTGGATATCCGGGCCGCTGCGGAAGGCGTGCGCAGGATCTATGAAACCGTTTGCCCGGAGGGCGGAGTAGCGATCAAGAGCGAGCTGGGCAGATGGATGACGGGCCCCTGCGGATGGCTGGTGACCCGGGCGGTGCATGAAAAGAAAACCCACCGGGACTACATCGGGGTGGACGCCTGCGCGGCGGATCTGATGCGGCCGGCGATGTACGGGGCCTATCATCATATCACGGTGTGCGGCAAGCGGGAGACGCCGGAAAACAGGGTCTACGATGTGACGGGCTGCCTGTGCGAAAACAATGACAAATTTGCGATTCAGCGGTCTCTGCCGGAGATCGGAATCGGCGACCTGCTGGTGATCCATGATACCGGCGCCCACGGGCATGCCATGGGATACAATTATAACGGCCGGCTGCGCAGCGCGGAAATCCTTTATACCCGGGACGGGGATTATCGGATGATCCGGCGGGCGGAGCGGGCGGAGGACTATTTCTCCACCCTGGATCTGGATCCCGCGGCCGAAGCGCTGGGGCTGCGGAAGAAAAATGAATTCTGAGGGAAGCCGGCGGAAGCCGGATACGCCCGTCTGTGATTTTGTCCGGAACTACGGAGAACAGGGCTGGCTGCGGCTTCACATGCCGGGGCATAAGGGCCGCGGCGCGCTGGAGGCGCTGGATATCACGGAGATCCGGGGGGCGGAGCCCCTGTATTCCGGCGGCGGAATCCTGCGGGAAAGCGAAGAGATCGCGGCGGAGCTGTTCGGCGCGGACCGGACCGTGTATTCCGCGGAGGGGTCCTCCCTGTGCATTCATGCCATGCTTTTCCTGGCGAAGATGCGAGCGGAGCAGCGGGGAGAAAAAGCGCTGATCCTGGCAGGCAGAAATGCGCACAGGAGCTTCCTTTCCGCGGCGGCCCTGCTGGGGCTGGAGATCGCCTGGCTGCGGGGAGAAAACCTGCTGACCTGCTGCCCGGACGGAATAACGCTGGAACGGGCACTGGCCGAGCTGAAGGAGAAGCCGGCCGCGGTCTATCTGACCAGCCCGGATTATCTGGGAAACCGGGCGGATATTTCCGCGCTGTCCCGGGTATGCCGCAGCCGGGGGATCCCCCTGCTGGTGGACAACGCCCACGGCGCGTATCTTCGCTTTTTACCCCGGGACGAGCACCCTCTTACGCTGGGCGCGGATCTGACCTGCGACTCCGCGCATAAAACCCTGCCGGTGCTGACGGGCGGAGCCTATCTGCATATCAGCCGGGAAGCGGATCCCTTCTGGCGCGGACAGGCGGACCGGGCCATGGCGCTCTTCGCGTCCACCAGCCCCTCCTGGCTGATTCTGCAGAGCCTGGACCGGTGCAACGCGGAGCTGCGGAACGGATACCGGGAAAAGCTGGCCCGGCTGGCGGAGGAGACGGACCGCCTGAAGGAACGGCTGCGGGATCAGGGCTGGGAAATCATGGACGGGGAACGGATCCGGATTACGATCTGCCCCAGATCCTTCGGATACACCGGGGACGGACTGCACAACCTGCTCCGGGAGCGGAAAATGGAATGCGAGTTTTCCGATCCGGATTATCTGGTCATGATGCTGACCCCTGAAACCGGAAAGGACGGACTGGAAAAGCTGGAGAAGGCGCTCCGCGAAATTCCGCGGAGGCCCCCCCTTCCGGAGGAACGGCCGCCGATGCCGGAGCCGGATCAGGTGATGCCCTTCGGAGAAGCGCTGCTGGCTCCGGCGGAAAAAGTGGCGGCGGAGAAAAGCGCGGGGCGGATCCTGGCGGATCCCTGCGTCAGCTGCCCGCCGGCTGTGCCCCTGCTGATCAGCGGAGAGCGGATCGGGGAGGAGGCCGTCCGGTGCTTCCGGTATTACGGTATTTCCGACGTCTGGTGCGTCTGCAGATCATTTGACTTCTCCGGCGGGATATGATAAAATAGAGCGAAATAAGATGATCAAGGGAGGGTTTCCCATGGAACACATCCAGACTCTGAATACCCGGAATCTCTGCGAGAGCGCGAAGAATGGCGGCTGCGGCGAATGCCAGACCTCCTGCCAGTCTGCCTGCAAGACCAGCTGCGGCATTGCGAATCAGCAGTGCGAGAAAAAGTCTGAGGCGAAGTAATCGGGCTTCTGTAAAAAATGCCGCCTGCGGGGCGGCATTTTTTGAATCCCCGGAACAGCGGCAATCCGGAGAGACGGGGAAGATTGCGAAACGCGGAAAGATAGGAGAACAAATGATTCATCAGTATAAAATGGACGGCCTGAATATCGTGCTGGATGTCTGCTCCGGCGGGATCCACCTGGTGGACGACATCGCCTACGACCTGATCGAGCGGTATGAATCCGAAAGCCGGGAAGAAATTCTGAGCGCGCTGCTGGAAAAATACGGCAGCCGGGAGGATGTCAGCCGGGAGGAGCTGGAGGAATGCTATGACCAGGTGACGGCGCTGAAAAATGCCGGACAGCTCTTTTCGGAGGACCGCTTTCAGCCCGTGGCCGGAACCCTGAAGCAAAAGACGGCGGGCGTGATCAAGGCGCTCTGCCTGCATGTGGCGCATACCTGCAACCTGAACTGTTCCTACTGCTTCGCCAGCCAGGGAAAGTACCACGGAGAGCGGGCGGTGATGCCCTTCGAGGTGGGAAAGCAGGCGCTGGATTTTCTGATTGCGAACTCCGGAAACAGGCGAAACCTGGAAGTGGATTTTTTCGGCGGCGAGCCGCTGATGAATTTCGGGGTGGTGAAGGATCTGGTGGCCTACGCCCGGTCCATTGAGAAGGAGCATGAAAAGAATTTCCGGTTTACCCTGACGACGAACGGAATGCTGATCGACGACGATGTGATTGACTTTGCCAACCGGGAGTGCGCCAACGTGGTGCTGAGCCTGGACGGAAGAAAGGAAATCCACGACCGGTTCCGGGTGGATTACGCAGGCAACGGCTCCTGGGAGAAAATCGTGCCGAAATTCCGGAAGCTGGTCCAGGCCAGGGGCGGGAAGAACTACTACATGCGGGGAACGTTTACCCACGCCAATCCGGATTTCCTGAAGGACATTCAGGTTATGCTGGATCTGGGCTTCAACGAGCTGAGCATGGAGCCGGTGGTATGCGCGGAAGGGGATCCTTCCGCCCTGACCGCGGAGGATCTGCCCATTGTCATGCGCCAGTATGAGGATCTGGCCAGGCTGCTGGTGCAGCGCAGGCGGGAGGGAAGGCCGTTTACCTTCTATCATTACATGATCGATCTGTCCGGGGGACCCTGTGTATACAAACGGATATCCGGATGCGGATCCGGCACGGAATACATGGCTGTGACACCCTGGGGCGATCTGTATCCCTGCCACCAGTTTGCGGGAGAGGAGCACTTCAGGCTGGGGGATATCTGGCACGGCGTGACCAATCCCGAGGTGCAGGAAGACTTTGCCTCCTGCAATGTGTATGCCCGGGAGGAGTGCAGGGACTGCTGGGCCAGGCTGTACTGCTCCGGCGGATGCGCGGCGAACGCCTACCATGCGACGGGGAGCGTCCGGGGCGTATACAGAACGGGATGCGAGCTGTTCAAAAAAAGGATGGAATGCGCCATCTGGGCGGAGGCCATGAAGACGGCGGAAATGCCGGCAGACTGAGGCGGCGCGGCTGCCCGCCGGCCGGGAACCCGGGGGAACGGAAACGTTTGAAAGGAAGGGTACGAAAGATGAAAAAGGGATTGTGCCTGATGGTATGCCTGCTGATGATTCTGCCCCTGGCCGCCTTCGGGGAAGAAGTCTTTCCGGTGCAGGAGTATGAGTTCAACCACAAGGCATACAGATCCTATGATTCGGAGACGCTGAAGTACAAGATTGAAACCTTTACGGTCCACGGAGTCCGGTGCTACCTGACGAAGATATGGATGCAGGATCCCGGAAAGCAGATCCGCAAGGCCACGGCGGAATGGAAAAAGAATATCATGCTGCCCAGACATATGGCCGAGAAGATTCCGGAGGCGAAGCTGATTATTAACGGAAGCGGCTATGTCAGCCCGACCTATCCCTGGATTCCCGAGGATTATCCGGGCACCAATCCGGATTACTACTATACGCCCCTGGGATCCCTGACGGTGACGGACGGGGAGGTTTTCCGGAACCTGGAGGGCGTGCCCTATTACGGACTGACGCTGGAGGCGGACGGACTGCACATGTACGTCGGCGAGGAGAATGGGAAAGTGCTGGCGGCCAATCCCAGCCAGACCTGGAGCTTTTATGTGCAGTGCCCGATGCAGCTCGCCGGCGAGGTTCTGACGCCGGAGGACTGGGATTTTGCGGGACGAAAAGCCAGAAGAACGGTGATCGGCCGGGTGAACCGGAACAATTATCTGCTCCTGTCCGTCTCAAATGACGGAGGGCTGGGGCTGACGCTGCATGAAGTGAACGATTTTTTCCGGAAATATTTTGAACTGGAGTGGCTGTACGATCTGGACGGAGGTCCGTCCTCCGCGCTGCTGACCCGGAAAAAAGGGTCCTCCAGGCTGTATGCCGTGATGGGCGGATCCGCCAAGGATGAGGATATCATGGCTTTTACGGAGCTCCCGGAGTAAGGACGGCGGGATTCCGCGGAAGGGAAGGCCGGTCCGGAGGAGAGAGAAGCGCCGGGCCTGCAGGGGCCGGGATCAACGAATGGAAGAAAAAATAGCCCCGGCTATTTTGCGGAAGGAAGCCTGTATTTCTTCTGCCGGAGAGGGTAAAATCATCTCAGAATTCAGGAGAAGGGGCTTTCCCTTCGGAAAGGAGGCGTGACCATGGATTTTCTGGCAGGCAATCTGCCGCTGATCCTTTGCGGGCTGGTCGGTTTCGGGCTGCTGCTGGCGGAAGCGTTCATGCCGGGCTTCGGGATTGCCGGATTCCTGGGCATTGTGCTGGAAGCGGCAGCGATTTACAGCGCCTGGATTTCTCACGGACCCGTGTTTGCCCTGATTGTGACCGTGATCATCATTGCGGTTATTTCGGTGTCGGTCTATCTGTCCTACCGGAGCGCGCTGAAGGGGCGGCTGAGCCGGAGCGATCTGGTGCTGAAGGATGAGGAAAAAGCGGAAGCCGATTCCGAGACCAAATCGCTGATGGCGTATCAGAACCGGGAAGGCGTCACGGTAACGGCACTGCGGCCCGGCGGCACGATCGAGATCGACGGCGTCCGGCTGAATGCCGCCAGCGGCGGAGAACTGGTTGAAAAGGGCGCCAGGGTTCGCGTCCTGGGCGCAAAGGGCGACCATGTGATTGTGCGGCCCCTGAAGGACATGTAACAGAGACAGGAGGTACTGAAAATGCAGACTACGATTCTGATTCCCCTGATTATTGTCGTTGCCATTATTGTGCTGGCGATTTTCCTGCACTTTGTGCCCATGGGCCTGTGGATTTCTTCCCTGGCCAGCGGGGTGCATATCTCCATCGGGACGCTGGTGGGCATGCGGATCCGCCGGATTCAGCCCCAGCGGCTGGTTTATCCCCTGATCAAGGCGAGAAAAGCCGGCCTGGATCTGAGCATCGGCCAGCTGGAAACCCACTACCTGGCCGGCGGCAATGTGGACAAGGTGATCAATGCGCTGATTGCGGCCCAGCGCGCCAATATTGAAATGGCCTTTGAGAAAGCCTGCGCCATCGACCTGGCCGGACGGGATGTGTTCCAGGCGGTGCAGATGAGCGTTACCCCGAAAGTGATTGAGACCCCCGTGGTTGCCGCCATTGCCAAGGACGGTATTGAACTGCGGGCCAAGGCCCGGGTGACCGTGCGGACGAATATTGAGCGCCTGGTGGGCGGCGCCGGGGAAGAAACCATTATCGCCCGCGTCGGCGAAGGCATCGTGACCACCGTCGGCTCCTCGGAAACCCACAAGGAAGTGCTGGAGAATCCGGATCTGATCAGCCGCACCGTGCTGAGCAAGGGCCTGGATGCGGGAACCGCCTACGAGATCCTGTCCATTGATATCGCGGACGTGGACGTGGGACGGAACGTGGGCGCCCAGCTGCAGATGGATCAGGCGGAAGCGGACCGCCGGATTGCACAGGCCAAGGCGGAGGAACGCCGGGCGATGGCCGTGGCCCGGGAACAGGAAATGAAGGCTTCCGTGCAGGAGATGCGCGCGAAGGTGGTCGAGGCGGAGGCCGAGGTGCCGAAGGCCATGGCGACCGCGCTTCGGGAAGGCAAAATGGGCGTCCTGGATTATTACAACATGAAGAACACCATTGCGGATACGGACATGCGGGAATCCATCGCCAAGGCCAGCGCGCCCCAGTCCGCGCCGGAAGGACAGGTCAAGAAGTAAGGCCGGGAGGTGAGTGACCCATGTCGGAAGGATTTGCGCCGCTTCTCTTTCTGCTTGTGATCATCTGGGCCTTCTCGGGAGCATTCAAAGGGAAACGCTCCTCCGGGGGAGGCTCCGGCAGCCGGAACGCCGGCGGCGGAGCCTCCGGCCCTTCCGCCGGCAATCAGCCGCGGCAGACGGCCCTTCAGGATTCGAAAATGGTGTCCCGGCTGCAAAAGGAGTTTCCCCATCTGGCCGGGCAGCTGAGCGCGCAGGCGCCTGCGCCGGCCGGGGAGCCTTCCGGGGCGCGCCTTCAGGGGAGCCTGACGGAGCCGCTCCCGGAAGGGACGGATCCATGCCATGATGAACCGGACACCGTGCCGAGAGGCAGCCTGCGGGCGGAACGCGTGGAAGGAACAGATCCCTGCCATGACGGATGGGAAGAAGCCCGGGTCAGCGTTTCCGGCGAAGACAGGGAAGACCCGGAGGAAACAGCTGCCTCCGGCGGGCTGAACCTGAGCTGGACCGGAGAGGATATTGTCAGGGGATTTGTGGTCGGTGAAATTCTGAAGAGAAAAGTCGGATAGAACTGATGCCTGCCCTGCCGAAAGGCGGGGCGGGCTGTTTTGGCGAAAAAAACAAAAGCAAGGCCGGATGCTCCGCGGACAGGCGGAGCCGGCCGGGAAAGGCGGGGGATTTCCCTGGCGGAGAAGAACCTGATCATCGGACTGCTGGCCCATGTGGACGCGGGCAAAACCACGCTGTCCGAAGCGCTGCTCTATGCCTCCGGCCAGCTGCGGAAGCTTGGCCGGGTGGATCATGGTGACGCGTTTCTGGATACGGACGCGCAGGAAAGGGAAAGGGGTATTACCATCTTTTCCAAGCAGGCGGAGCTGACCTGGAAGGATCTGCGCCTGACCCTGATGGATACCCCGGGACACGTGGACTTTTCCAGCGAGATGGAGCGGACACTGGGTGTGCTGGACGCCGCAGTGCTGGTGATCAGCGGCGCGGACGGGGTGCAGGGACACACCGAAACGCTGTGGCGGCTGCTGAAATCCTATCGGGTGCCGACCCTGCTGTTCATCAACAAGATGGATCAGCCGGGAACGGATCGGGCTGCCCTGATGCGGGAGGTGAAAAACCGCCTTTCGGAGGGATGCTTTGATCCGGAAGCGCCGGAGGCCATGGAAGAGGCCGCGATGTCTTCTGAGGAGGCCATGGAGGCGTTCCTGCGGGAGGGAACGGTTCCCGCCCCGCTGCTGCGAAGCGCCGTATCCGCCAGGAAGCTCTTTCCCTGCTGCTTCGGAAGCGCGCTGAAGATGAAGGGAATTGAAAACCTGCTGGACGGAATCCGGGCATGGATCGATCCGCCGGAGTACCCTGCGGAATTCGGCGCCAGAATCTTCAAAATCAGCCGCGACCCCCAGGGGGCGCGGCTGACCTGGATGAAAATTACCGGCGGAAGCCTCCGGGTGAAAGCGGTGTACTCCCGGGGAGAGACCGCCGAAAAGATCAACCAGATCCGAATCTACAGCGGAAACAGGTTCCGGCTGACGGAGGAGGCGCCTGCGGGAACCGTCTGCGCCGTGACAGGCCTGGCAGGCTCCCGGGCGGGAGAGGGGCTGGGACGGGAAGGGGAAGCCGAGACGCCGCTGCTCTCTCCGGTGTTTACCTATCAGGCAATGCTGCCTCCCGGCAGCGATCCTTCCCAGGCGCTGCAGTGCTTCCGGATGCTGGAGGAGGAGGATCCTCAGCTGCATGTGGTCTGGAACGGGGAAAAGCGGGAAATCCATGTGCAGCTGATGGGCGAGGTGCAGCTGGAGATTCTGCGAAGGCTGCTGCAGGACCGTTTCCAGCTGCAGGTGCGCTTCAGCGAAGGCAGCATTCTTTACCGGGAAACCATCGCGGCGCCGGCGGAGGGAGTGGGACATTATGAGCCGCTCCGTCACTACGCGGAGGTGCATCTGCTGCTGGAGCCGGGGCTGCCGGGCAGCGGGCTTCACTACGGAAGCGCGGTTTCCGTGGACGATCTGGAGCTGAACTGGCAGCGGCTGATCCTGACCCACCTGAAGGAAAAGACCCACCGGGGCGTCCTGACCGGGGCACCGATCACCGATATGAAGATTACCCTGATCGCGGGCCGGGCCCATCTGAAGCATACCGAGGGAGGAGATTTCCGCCAGGCGACCTACCGGGCGGTCCGTCAGGGGCTGATGGGGGCGAAAAGCGTGCTGCTGGAGCCCTGGTATGATCTGCGCCTGGAGCTGCCCTCCGACTGCGTCGGCCGGGCCATGACGGATCTGAGCCAGCGGGGAGGAACCCTGAGCGCGCCTGAAACAGAGGGGGACCGGACCGTTCTGAGGGGCAGCGCGCCGGTGGCGGCCATGCGGGGATACGGCCGGGAGGTGCTCGGCTATTCCCGGGGACTGGGCCGGCTCAGCTGCTCTCTGAAGGGCTACGCGCCCTGCCGGAACCAGGAGGAGATCATAGCGGAGAGAGGATATGATCCGGAGGCGGATGTGGAAAATACGGCGGATTCCGTCTTCTGCGCCCACGGCGCCGGATTCGTGGTTCCCTGGGACGAGGTTCCCCGGTACATGCATCTGCATCCGGATCCGCTGTCCGGCGCGGCCCGGACCGCCGGGGAGGGGACGGCTCCTGCCGCGGAAAACGGACCTGCGGCTTCCTCCGGCTCCTCCGGAACGGCATCCCGGTCCGATTTTCAGGGCAGAATGAACGAGGACCGGGAGCTGCAGGCGATCTTTGAGAGAACCTACGGAAAGCCGAAAAGCCGGGACGACCGGGCGCCCGGGAAGAACGGCCGGCCTACGCTCAACGGGCGGACACTGGAGCTGGAGCCGCCGAAGACGGAATATCTTCTGGTGGACGGGTATAATATCATCTTCGCCTGGCCGGACCTTCAGGAACTTGCGCGGCACAGCCTGGAGGACGCCCGGAAAAGCCTGACGGACATCCTCGGCAATTACCACGGCTTCCGGGCGGGAGAGCTGATCCTTGTTTTTGACGCCTATCGGGTGCAGGGAAGCCACGGCGCCCAGGAAGAGGTGCAGGGCATTCATGTGGTCTACACCAGGGAGGCGGAGACGGCGGATAACTATATTGAGCGGACGATCCGGGAATTTGCCGGGAAAAAGGACCGAACGGTTCGGGTAGCCACCTCCGACGGCCTGGAACAGGTGATTATTCTCGGCGGCGGGGCGACCCGCGTCTCGGCCCGGGAATTCCGGCGGGAGGTGGAGCAGACGAGGGTGGAAATCGCTTCCATTCTGGAGAAGAACAACCTTCATCCCAAGGAAACTTCCGCCGTGGCCCTGGCCCTGCAGAAGGCCATGAAAAAACCGCAGAAATAAAAAAAGCAGAGGGTCAGTCTGCTTTCTGCTGAATCTTCAGCCCGCTGGAAATATCCAGGATATGGGCAGCGTCGTTGAAAAGCTCGATCCTCGGATGCACATACTCCCCTTTGCACACGGGGAATTCCAGCACGGTGACGGAGGTAAACTCATAGGGCAATACGGTGCAGACATACGGGAAGGGAAGCGCCAGCAGGTGCGACAGAACGCAGGCGCCGGAACCGCCGTGGCTGAAAACCGCAATGGTTTTCTGCCGGTCGGTGTCGCAGAAATACCTGGTTCCCTCATGCCGGTACCCCTGCTCCAGCAGAAGGGCGTCAAACTTTTCACTGATCTCATCCAGATATCTGACGGCCGCATTGCCTTTGAAATAGGGATGCTCCCGCCAGTCCGCGCGGAAAAAATCAAAATCTTCCCGGGAAATCATCCAGTCGCTGAGCGTCCACGGGTGCCCCTCTTCGGGGATTCCGGGACCGCCCCAGGAGATTTCGTGCATATAGCTGAGGGTGCGCACCGGCAGGCCGAGCCGCTGCGCCGTAAAGGCGGCTGTCTGCGAGGCGCGCCCCATGGGGGAGGCGTAGATTTCCTCGATGCCTTCCCGCTCCAGCCGCCTGGAGGCGGCTTCCGCCTGCTTTCTGCCGGTTTCCGTAAGACAGTCATTCGCGTAATCAGGCTCGCCGTGCCGGACAAATATGATCCGCATGTTATCCTCCCAGTACCGCTTTTTCGGCGCGTATTCTGCGGGAAAGATTATACAGGAAGCCCCGGCGGGTTTTCAAGCCCCCAAAGGGCGCTCCGCAGAGGAGAAATAACCCTTTTCACAGGGAGAAAAATAGGATATAATAACGATGGCGCGAACCGCCGAAGAGGAATGAATTAAGCGGCAGGAGGAAAGAAAAATGTCTGTGATTGATCGCATCAAGGCCAAGGCGAAGACGAATGTGAAGCACATTGTGCTGGCGGAGGGAAGCGAACCCCGTACGGTGCAGGCGGCAGCCAAAATCGTGGCGGAGGGCCTGGCAAAGATTACGCTGGTAGGCAATCCGGAAGAGATCCGGAAGGTTGCGGCGGAAACCGGGACCGATCTGCAGGGCGTAGCCATTGTGGATCCCGCAGCCTGCGAAAAGAGCGAAGCCTACGCTGAAAAGCTGTGCGAGCTGCGCCAGAAGAAGGGCATGACCATCGAGCAGGCCCGGGATCTGGTCTATAAAAACACGCTGTATTTCGCCACCATGATGCTGAAGATGGACGACGCGGACGGCATGGTAGCCGGCGCGATCAATTCCACAGGGAACGTGCTGCGCCCGGCGCTGCAGATCATCAAGATGGCTCCCGGAATCTCCACGGCTTCCAGCTGCTTTATCATGGAGCTGCCCACCAAGCAGTACGGGGATGACGGCGTGATGCTGTTCGGCGACTGCGCCGTCAACATTGAGCCCAGCGCGGATGAGCTGGCGGCCATTGCCCTGGCCACGGCCAACACCTGCAGGAGCCTGCTGCAGGCGGAGCCCCGGGTGGCGATGCTTTCCTTCTCCACCAAGGGCAGCGCAAAGCATGACGTGGTGACCCGGGTGCAGGAAGCGACGGCAAAGGCGAAGGAGCTGGCTCCGGACCTGATGCTGGACGGCGAGCTGCAGGCGGACGCCGCGCTGGTGCCCGAAGTGGCGAACCTGAAGGCGCCCGGATCCTCCGTGGCGGGCAAGAACCCGAACGTGCTGATCTTCCCGAACCTGGGTGCCGGGAATATCGGATACAAGCTGGTGCAGCGGCTGGCCGGCGCCAAGGCGATCGGGCCGATCATCCAGGGACTGGCGAAGCCGGTCAACGATCTGAGCCGCGGATGCAATGTGGAAGAAATTGTGAACACCGTTGCGGCAGTGGCCGTGATTGCGCAGGGCTGAGATTCCGGCAAAAAAGTTTCTTGACTTTTGGAAAACGCTTCTGTATACTTAACAGGCTATTTCAGCGGTTCCGGGGATATTCCCGGGCGGGGATGATCCCTGTTGAATGCTTTAAGTAGAGGAGTGTTGGGAAATGTTCCGTACGTATCAGCCCAAGAAGCGTCAGCGCAGCAAGGTTCACGGCTTCCGCGCCCGCATGGCGACCAAGAACGGCCGTCGCGTGCTGGCTGCCCGCCGCCGTCGCGGACGCAAGGAGCTGACGGTGTGACCGGCACCGTCCAGCATTTTCGCTTGACTGTGGTTAAGGCCCGCCTTCCGTAGAAAAGGCGGGCTTTTTCCTGATTGTGAGATTTTCCGGGAACGAAACGGGTCAAGAGGATCATGGAAAGACAGTATCGGCTGCAAAAAAACAGTGCGTTTCAGTATGTCTACCGTCGTGGACATTCTGTCGCCTGCCGCGATCTGGTCATGCTCTGCGCCAGGGGGCGCGGGCTGAAGGTTGGGTTTTCCGTCAGCAAGAAGGTAGGCAACGCGGTGGTCCGGAACAGGACCAAGCGCCGCCTCCGGGAATGCTTTCGGCCCTATTTGGGGGACGTGAAACCCGGCCTGTACATTATCGTCGCCAGACCGTCCGCCGCAAAGGCCACCTTCCAGAGTCTGCAGAGAGACGTGCGCTACCTGCTGAAGAAGCAGGACGCGCTGACGGAAGGGAGTCGCGCCCAGTGAAAAAGGTTTTTCTGGCCCTGATCCGTTTTTATCGGAAATACCTGAGCCCCCGGAAGGGAAGGCCGAGCTGCCGCTATATTCCGACCTGCTCCCAGTACGCAGTGACCGCCATAGAGCGCTATGGCGCATGGAAGGGCGGATGGATGGCCGCATGGCGGCTGCTGCGCTGCAATCCCTTCAGCAGGGGCGGGTATGACCCCGTTCCCGTGGATCTGTATACACTGATAAGGAGGGAATAACCGAGAATGAACGAGGCACTGTTCAACTTCCTGTCCTGGATTAACTCCTGGACGGGCAGCTGGGGACTCGCGATGATCATCTTCACGGTGCTGATCCGCCTGGCACTGACACCCCTGGACTTCAAGAGCCGGGTCGGGATGCGGAAAACCACGAAGATTCAGCCCAAGATCGCGGAGCTTCAGAAAAAGTATGCCAACGACAAGGAAAAGCTGAATCAGAAGACGGCGGAGCTGTACAAGAAGGAAGGGGTCAATCCCCTGAGCAGCTGCCTTCCGCTGCTGCTGACCTGGCCCGTCCTGATTATCGTGTTCTCCGCCATGCGCACGGCGGCGAACCAGGAGATTCTGGGGCAGGTGACGCAGATCCTGAACAACGAGACACCCACCATGGAGCCCTTCCTGTGGATCAAGAACCTCTGGATGCCGGACAGCCTTTTCAGCCCGGCCTGGCCGAATCTGGACACGCTGCGTCAGATTCCCGGGGATATGTGGAAGACCTGGTTTGCGGGCTTCGGGGAGAATGTGCCCGCGCTGCTGCAGGGCCTGAACCTGACGGCGGAAAGCTTTGACAACAATGCCCTGATGGCCACCATCCAGAGCATCCATGCGGCGATGACGAACGGAAATCCGGCCTATGTGGATGCCCTCAGCTCCAGCGGCGGATGGACCTTCAACCTTCTGATCACGCAGCTGACGGTGGTGAAGGAATACAACGGCTACATGCTGCTGCCGATCCTGAGCGCTGTGACCCAGATCATCATGACCAAACTCACCGGCGGGCAGCAGAACCAGAGCGGGAACGATCAGGCCGCGGCCACCGGCAAGATGATGACCTGGTTCTTCCCCATTTTCTCCCTGGTGATCTGCTTCGGCTACAGTTCCGCCTTCGCGCTGTACTGGGTGATGGGGAACATCGTGATGATGGTGCAGACAATGATTATCAATCGGATCCTGGATGAGCGGGAAAAGAAGGCCCAGGCGGTCGGAGAGGGAACGGTGAAATAATGATGAAATCATACGAAGCTTCCGCCAAGACAGTGGAAGAAGCGATTGAACTGGGACTGCAGGAGCTGGGCGCCTCCATCGGAGACGTGGATGTGCAGGTCCTGGAGGAAGGCAGCAAGGGCCTGTTCGGCCTGTTCGGATCCCGGATGGCCAAGGTCCGGCTGACGGTGAAGGAAGAGGAAGAGGATCTGCTGGGAGACCTGATGGGCGAAGAGAAGAAGCCCGCGCCGGCGCCCAGGGCGCCGAAGGCTCCGAAGGAAAAGAAGCCTGAACCGGAGAAGAAACCCGCGGAGGAGCCTGCCGGGCAGAAGGAAGAGGAGACGGAACCCGTCTCCGGGAAAAAGGAACAGGCCCGCCCGGCGCCCGTGAAGCGCGTCGCGGTGAAGAAGGCGGACAGGAAGCCGGCCCGGGAAGCGGAGCAGGAGACGAAAGCCGGGGAGACGGCGGAGGACGCCGCGGAGACGGAAGAGAAAAAGCAGGAAATCCGGATGATGGAAAAGCCGGAGGTTACCTTCATCCCGGAGGATCAGCTGGACGCGGAAAGCGCCGCCGGAAAGGCCTTTTCCTTCCTGAAGGAACTGACGAGGCTGATGGGCGTGGACGTATCCATCGAAATGGGCACGGACGCCGAGGGCAATGTCTACGGGTCCATGATGGGAGATACGCTGGGAATCCTGATCGGCCGCAGGGGAGAAACGCTGGACGCCGTTCAGTATCTGACCAGCCTGAAGGTGAACCGGGGGCAGGAGAACTACACCCGCGTGACACTGGATACGGAAAACTACCGGGCCCGCCGGGAAGATACCCTGATCCGCCTGGCCAACCGGATGGCCAACCGGGCGATCCGCACCGGACGCCGGGTCAGCCTGGAGCCCATGAATCCCTACGAGCGGCGCATCATTCATTACGCGCTGCAGCAGAATGAGGCTGTCAGCACCCATTCCGAAGGGGACGAACCCAACCGGCATGTTGTAATCACGGTGAAGAAATAAGCAACGATCAATGGAGGCGACAGATCATGCTGGATATCAATCTGCTCCGGACGGATCCGGAGAAGGTGAAGGAGAATATCCGTAAAAAATTCCAGGACCAGAAACTGCCCATGGTGGATGAGGTGATCCAGCTGGACAGGGATTACCGGAACGCCCAGCAGCAGGCGGACGCGCTGCGGAATCAGAGAAAGCAGAAAAGCAAGCTGATCGGCGGACTGATGGCCAAGGGCCAGAAGGAAGAAGCCGAAAAGCTGAAGGCGGAAGTGGCCGCGCTGGCGGATGAGCTGGAAGCCCTCGAACAGAAGGAAGAGGAGCTGAAGGCGGAAATCCGGAAGCGGATGCTGGTGATTCCCAACATCATCGACGATTCCGTGCCGATCGGACGGGATGACAGCGAAAATGTGGAAATCCAGCGCTTCGGGGAGCCGGTCGTGCCGGAATATGAAATCCCCTATCATGTGGATATCATGGAGCGGCTCAGCGGAATTGACCTGGACGCGGCGCGCCAGACCAGCGGCAACGGATTCTATTATCTGATGGGCGATATTGCCCGGCTGCACAGCGCAATCCTGTCCTACGCCCGGGATTTCATGATTGACCGGGGATTCACCTATGTGATCCCGCCCTTCATGATTCACGGGGATGTGGTGACCGGTGTCATGAGCTTTACCGAGATGGAAAACATGATGTACAAGATCGAGGGGGAGGATCTGTATCTGATCGGCACCTCGGAGCACAGCATGATCGGCAAGTTCATCGACAGCATCCTGGATGAGGACAGCCTTCCCCGCACCCTGACCAGCTACAGCCCCTGCTTCCGCAAGGAAGTCGGAGCGCACGGAATTGAGGAGCGGGGCGTGTACCGGATTCATCAGTTTGAAAAGCAGGAGATGATCGTCGTCTGCAAGCCGGAGGATTCCATGATGTGGTTCGACCGGCTCTGGCAGAATACGGTGGACTTCTTCCGGACGCTGGATATTCCGGTCCGGACGCTGGAATGCTGCTCCGGGGATCTGGCGGACCTGAAGGTGAAGAGCCTGGACGTGGAAGCGTGGAGCCCCCGGCAGAAGAAATACTTTGAAGTCGGATCCTGCTCCAACCTGGGCGACGCGCAGGCCCGGCGCCTGCAGATCCGGGTCAAGGACAGGGACGGAAAGAAATACTTTGCCCACACGCTGAATAATACCTGCGTAGCGCCGCCCCGGATGCTGATTGCCTTCCTGGAAAACAACCTGAAGGCGGACGGCACGGTGGCGATTCCTGAAGCGCTGCGGATGTATATGGGCGGAAAGGATCATATCGGATGAAAATCGCGATGGGAAATGATCACGCCGGAGTGGAAATGAAAAACCAGATCATGGCGTATCTGCAGCAGAAGGGGCATGAAATACTGAACGTGGGAAATGACGACCCGCTGGACCGGCAGGATGACTATCCTGTCTATGGGGAAAAGGCTGCGAAGCTGGTCGCCGGCGGACAGGCGGACTGCGGGATTCTGATCTGCGGAACCGGCGTGGGCATTTCCCTGGCCGCGAACAAGGTCCCCGGAATCCGGGCGGCCGTGTGCAGCGAGCCCTACAGCGCCAAACTGTCCCGGCAGCACAACAACACCAATATGCTGGCTTTCGGCGCCCGGGTGATCGGGGTGGAGCTGGCGAAGATGATTGTGGACGAGTGGCTGAACGCGGAGTTCGAAGGCGGCCGGCATCAGCGCCGGGTGGACATGATCATGGAAATCGAGCGGAACGGCCATCTGGCTTCCGCGGAATAAAGGAAAAGACGAACGGAAAAGGGCCCCCGGCTTCCGGTCAGGGAAGCGGGGACCCTTTTTTTACTTCGCAGACGGTGCTGATCCGAAAAGGGATGAGCCCCATGGAAGGACGCTCAGGCCTTTGCCTCCGCGATCGTCTGAAGGACGCTGCGGCAGGTTTCTTCATCCACCCTGCCCTGCTCCATGTAGCTGACACTGCCCTGGGAAATATGCAGCAGATCGGCAACGGCTTTCTGGCTCAGCCGGGCAGCGGCGCGGGCCTCCTGGATCTGCTTTCCCAGCTCGGGGCGCAGGGGACGGCGCGCCCTGGCTTTTTCGGGACGGGCGGCTTCCGCGGGGGAACCGGAGGCATCCTGGCTGCTGATCAGCTCATTCAGCTTCTGCAGAATCTGTTTTGCGGTGGCTTCGTCCACCTTGCCCCGCTCGATCAGGCTGATCCGCGTCTGGGGAAGCTCCAGCAGATCGCCCAGGTTTTTCTGGCTCAGCCCGGCCCGGATCCGGGCATCCCGGATATTGGAGCCCAGGATCACCTGATCCGTCTGGCGAACGCGGCGGTTCTTGATCTCCCGCAGCGGCTTCCCCTGAATCCGGCGCAGAATATCCCCGGCCTCCTTCTCCGATACCTGGCCCAGCTCGATCAGGCTGATTCTGGTAACGGGCACGCGGAGAATGGTGCTCAGCTCCTTCTGGCTCAGCCCGGCTTTGATCCGCTCCTCCCGGATCCGGATGCCGGCCCGTCTGGCGTCAAACGCGGAACGGTGCGCCTGGGCCGGCACTCCCTTCAGGGCGCTGATCAGCCTGTCGGCGTGCTGGCTGGTGATGTAGCCGCTTTCCAGATGAGCGAGGGTGGTATGCTTCAGCCGCAGAAGATCCGCGGCCTCCCGGACGGAGAACCCGAGCTCCTTGCGAACCTTGCGCAGGCGGATGCCGGCTTCCCGGGGCGTTTCCGGGTCCGGACTTTCCCTGCGGCTTTCAAGCCGGCTGATGATATGGTCCGCCTTCTGATCCCTGATATATCCGGATTCCATCTGGGCGACACGGCTGACGGACAGATCAAGCATATCTGCCAGATCTTCCCGGGAAAGGCCGGCTGACAGGCGCGCCTGCCTGAGACGCAGACCGGCGGGCTTGTTCGGAGCGGGATTCCGGTTTTCCCTGGACGGCTGATCCGGCGCCTGCACGCCGGCCGGCCGGGGCTGGATCCGGGGAGTTCCCTTTTCCCGGCCGTCTCCGTACATCAGCCATTTGCGGTTGATTCCGGTTTTCCGCTCGATTTCTTCCCCGCGGCGGCGGGAGAGCTGATTCATCTCACCGGCTTCAAACCGGGCCAGCTCCTCCTGGGAAATACCAAGGGCTTCCGCCATCAGATCGGATGGGATCTGATGGCTTTCCCGCCAGGTCTGCATCCGATGCCCCGGGGTCGTCTGGTCAAAGGAAGGAAGAAAGGGATCCACATCCGGATTATTCAGAATCTGGGGATTAATGGGAAATGCAGAAAGATACTGCGTCAGGAGATAGGTCTCTCCATTCTCCTCGCAGTCGATCACTTCCTGCCTGGGCACACCAAGCTCATCTGCAACCTGAGCCTGCGTAAGCCCGATTATTTCCCTGAGATCGCGAATATCCATGCTAAGCCATTCTCCTGTGATTTGATTATGGGAGAAGTATAGCATGTTTTATCCGGATTGTCTATTTGTGATTTCACATTATATATAGTTATTTTCCGGAAAAATAATTATGCATGATATGCATTATTTTTGCGCATGATTCTCTCAATTATGATTTGACAAGTGTGTTCCGATAGATGATAATGGCAGAGCCTGCGGAACGCGGACCTTCCGATGCGGGAAGGCCCCGGGAAAACCCGGACCCGGCGGACCGGAGGACAGAAAGAGAAGCGGAACGGAAAGAACATGCCAGAGATCCTGATTATCGGCGCCGGAGCGGCGGGGCTGATGGCGGCGGTATTCGCCAGCCGGAGCGGGGCAAGCGTGACGGTGGCGGAGCACAATGAAAAGCCCGGGAAGAAGATTTACCTGACGGGCAAGGGACGCTGCAACGTGACGAATGACTGCGGTCTGGAGGACTTCCTGCGGGAGGTGCCCAGAAATCCCCGCTTTCTGTACAGCGCGCTGAGCTTCTTCTCTCCGCAGGACATGATCGCCCTGCTGGAGGAAAACGGGTGCCCGGTGGAGATCCAGCGGGGAAGGCGCGCCTACCCCCGCTCCATGAAGGCCAGCGATGTGACGAAGACGCTGACGGAGATCTGCCGGAGGCAGGGAGTCCGTTTCCTGATGAACCGGGAAGCGGCTGCCCTGCGGCTGGAATCAGGGCAGGAAAGCGCGGAATGCGCAGCGGAGCAGGATGGCGCCCCGGCATCCGGCCGGCGGGTGACCGGCGTGGAGATGAGGGACGGATCCTTCCTGCCGGCGGACCGGGTGATCCTGGCTACGGGCGGGCTCAGCTACCCTTCCACCGGATCCACGGGAGACGGGCTGCGCATGGCCCGGGAAGCGGGGCACACGGTGACCCCGCTGCTGCCCTCCCTGGTCGGACTGGAGGCCGCGGAAGCCTGGCCCGCGGAGCTGCAGGGGCTGAGCCTGAAGAATGTGAGGATCACCCTGCGGAGCGGAAAGAAAACCCTGTATACGGAGCTCGGAGAGATGCTGTTCACGCATTTCGGGTTCTCCGGCCCGCTGATTCTGGAGGCCAGCTGTCATCTGCCGGAGGAAGGAAAGCCCTGCCGGCTGGAGCTGGATCTGAAGCCGGGGCTGACCCCGGAAATGACGGAGGCGCGGCTGCTGCGGGAGCTGGAGGCAGGGGCGAAGAAGCAGCTGAAGAATATTCTGCCCTCGCTGCTGCCCGGCAGGCTGGCGGAGGTCTTTCCCCGGCTTTGCGGCCTTCCGGAAACCCTGGCCTGCAATCAGATCAGCGCGGCCCAGCGCAGAAGCCTGGCGGAACGCCTGAAATGCCTGCCCCTGGAGATTCGGGGGCGAAGGCCGTTCTCGGAGGCGGTGGTAACCCGGGGCGGGGTCAGCGTGAGGGAAGTGCAGCCCGGCACCATGGAAAGCAAAATCGCGAAAGGGCTGTATTTCGCGGGAGAAATGCTGGACGTGGATGCCCATACCGGAGGATACAATCTGCAGATTGCGTTCTCCACCGGAGCCCTGGCAGGATACAGCAGCGCCCGGCCATCTCCGGAGACAAGATAGAGAAGGAGGCGGAAAGCCTGATGCAATATATTATACTGGATCTGGAATGGAACCAGCCGATCTCCTGGCAGAGCCCGGTGTACCGGCAGATCGGGGACCGGCTGATCTTTGAAATGATTCAGATCGGAGCGGTGAAGCTGGATGAGAACCTGCAGATCGCGGATTCCCTGTCCCTGCCGATTGCGCCGACCCACTATATTCAGATTCACCCCCGCATCCGCCGGATGACGGGACTGGGAACGGAGGAGCTGGCGGGAGCGCCGGCGTTCCGGGAGGCGCTGGAGGAATTCGCCGCCTGGTGCGGGGAGGACTATGTGCTGCTGACCTGGGGCTGCGACGACGTGAGCGTGCTGCAGCAGAATATCGATTTCTTCGAGTGCGGGGATATCCATCTCGCCCCTCTGTGCGACATCCAGAAGCTCTTCGAAAAGGTACACGGGCTGAAGGACCGCCCGTCCCTGAAGAGCGCCATGGAGCTGATGGGCATCGCGCCGGAGGAGGACATGGCCTTCCACAACGCCCGGAACGACGCATGGTATACGGCCCTGGTGTTCCGGACGCTGCCGGATCCCGCGGCGGTGCTGGAATATGCCCAGACGCCCCGGTCCCTGATTCACAAGCCCCGGAAAACCCGGGAAAAGACGCCGGCCGCGGCCTTCCCTTCCGTGGTGGACGCGCTGGACAGCGACGCGGCGCTGAAGCCCACCTGTCCCCGCTGCGGCAGGATTTTATCCCTGGACGGCGAATATGTACTTCAGAGTCCGGACAGGTATATTACGATCGGAAAATGCGGAAGCCATGGAAAGATGCTTCTTCGGCTGGCGTTCCGGACCGAGGAGGAAGGGCAGGTGCTGATGCGCCGCTCCGTATCCCCGGCCAATCATTCCAATATTGCCTATGTACATACCAAGCAGTTTCAGGCCCGCCAGCGGGAATCCCGGTGACGGAAAACGGAGAAGGGCCTGAAAGGAAGGATCCGGTCTTTTTCGTATCCCCAGAAAAAGGAAAAAGGAGGCTGCCCCATGATCATCCGTTCCCCAGAAAAGGAAGTGCAACTGCCCGAAGGAACCTCCGTACGGGATTGTCTGAAAGCCCTGAACTCCTTTCCGGCCGGGACGCTGGCCGCCCTCAGGGGCGGGCTGGCGGTAGAGCTGAACGAGCCTGTGAATCAGGACTGCCAGCTGATCCCGCTGACGCTGGAGCATGAGGAAGGACGGCGAATCTATGAACGGTCGCTGCGCTTCGTCATGCTTCTGGCGCTGAAGCATCTTTTTCCCTATGCCCAGGTACGGATTGAATATTCCGTCGGCTACGGCGTTTTTGTGCGGCTCCCCGGACGGAGCCTGCACAGGCAGGATATTGTGAGAATTGAAAATGAGATGCGCCGGCTGATCGAGCTGGATCTGCCCTTTGAGAAAAAACGCTGGACCCGGGAGGAAGCCATCGACTACTTTACCGAGGAGCAGCAGCCGGACAAGGTGGAGCTGCTGGAGCGGCGGCCTTCCCCCTATTTCACCATGTATTCCATCGACGGAATGTGGGAATACTTCTACGGAGCCATGGCGGTTTCCACCGGCGCTGTCCGCGTATTCACCCTGTTTGAGCTGCGGGGAGGATTTGTGCTGCAGCTGCCGGCGGGGGCGGATTTCGACCATGCGGCGCCCTATCTCTACCGGCCGAAGCACCTGGATATTTTCAATCAGAGCTCCCGCTGGTGCAACATTCTGGGAATCCGGAACGTGTCGGACGTATCGGATCTCATCGACCGGCATCAGCTGCGGAATTTCATCCGGGTGAACGAAGCGCTCCACGAAGGCGCGCTGAGCGATATCGCCGTGAAGATCAGCCAGCAGTATAAGCACATCGTGCTGGTGGCCGGCCCTTCCTCCAGCGGAAAGACGACCTTTGCCGGGCGCCTGGCCGTGCATCTGCAGGTGCAGGGGCATCCCTCCAGGCGGATTTCCATGGATGACTTTTATCTGGAGCGGGAGCAGATTCCCCCGCAGGCGGACGGAACCGTGGATCTGGAATCGCCGGATGCGCTGGACCTGGATCTGATGGCGGAGAAGATCACCGCCCTGCTGAACGGGGAGGAGGTTTCCCTGCCTACCTTCAACTTTGTGACCGGAAAGCGGGAATACACATCGGAACCGGTGAGCCTGCGCACGGATGAGGTGCTGATTCTGGAAGGCATTCATGGGCTGAATCCCAGGGTTTCCGGGCTCTTCCCGGAGGACGAGGTCTACAAGGTCTTCGTTTCCGCGCTGACGGTTCTGAACCTGGATGACCATAACCGGATCCGGACCACGGATGTCCGCCTTCTGCGGAGAGTGGTGCGGGACTACCTGTTCCGCAATACGGCGCCGGAAGAGACGCTGGCGATCTGGCCCAGCGTCCGCAGGGGAGAGGAACAATGGATCTTCCCCTTCCAGGAGAATGCGGACAGCATGTTCAACACGGCGCTGCATTATGAGCTGCCCGTGCTCAAGTCCTCGGTATATGAACTGCTGCGGGAGATCCCGGAGGATTCTCCGCAATATCTGCTGGCCAGGCGCCTGATCAAGACGCTGAACTATCTGCCGGATGTGGAAGAGGAGATTCTCGACGAGATTCCGCCGCTGAGCCTGCTGCGGGAGTTTATCGGCGGGTGCACGCTGGAAGAAGAGTAAGAAGGAGAACGTTCGGATATGAAACTGTGGGCAGGACGATTCGGCAAGGCGACAGACCAGCTGGTGGATGATTTTCATTCCAGCATCTCCTTTGACCAGCGCCTTTTTGAACAGGATATTCAGGGCTCCATAGCCCATGCCACCATGCTGGGAGAGCAGGGGATCATTCCGCAGAAGGACGCGGAGCTCATTGTTTCCGGACTCCGGGGGATTCTGGAGGATGCCCGTGAAGGGAAGATCGAATGGCAGAAGGACGCGGAAGATATCCACATGAACGTGGAAGCGCTGCTGACGGAACGGATCGGGGAAGCCGGAAAGCGCCTGCACACCGGCCGCAGCCGGAATGACCAGGTGGCGCTGGATACCCGGATGTACGCCCGGACTGCATGCAGGGAGACCGAGAGCATGCTGGAGGAGCTGATCCGCGCGCTGCTGGAAACGGCGCAGGCCAACCTGCATACCATCATGCCGGGATATACGCACCTGCAGAAAGCGCAGCCCATCACGCTGGCACATCATATGATGGCCTACGTCCAGATGTTCCTGCGGGACCGGGACCGGTTCCGCCGCGCGTATGACGCGGCGGATGTGATGGTGCTCGGATCGGGCGCCCTGGCGGGGACGACCTATCCCCTGAACCGGGAGCGGGTGGCGGAGCTGCTTGGTTTTTCCGGAATATCCGAGAACAGTCTGGACGGGGTGTCCGATCGGGACTTCCTGCTGGACTACCTGTCCGCAGCCGCCATCTGCATGATGCATCTGAGCCGCTTCTGCGAGGAGCTGATCCTCTGGAACACCAATGAGTTCCGCTTCGTGGAGATGGATGACGGATTTGCCACCGGATCCAGCATCATGCCGCAGAAGAAAAACCCGGACGTGGCGGAACTGATCCGCGGAAAAACCGGCCGGGTATACGGGGACCTGATGACGCTGCTGACGGTGATGAAGGGGATTCCGCTGGCCTACAACAAGGATATGCAGGAGGACAAGGAAGCCTTCTTTGATGCCCGGGATACCCTGGTGAAGGGACTGACCGTGTTTACGGCCATGCTGAAAACCGTCACCTTCCGGAAGGATGTCATGGAGAAGGGCGCGGCCGGCGGATTTACCAACGCGACGGATTGCGCGGATTATCTGGTTAAAAAGGGCGTCCCCTTCCGGGATGCGCACCGGGTTGTGGGTGAGCTGGTGGCGCACTGCCTGAATGAGGGGAAGGCGCTGCTGGACCTGAGCCTGGAGGAGCTGCAGCGCTTCCATCCGGCCTTTGGGGAGGATGTATTCGAAGACCTGAGCATGATCGCCTGTGTGGAAAAGAGAAAAATACCCGGAGCGCCCGCGCCGGAGATGGTGCAGGCGGCCATCGACAGCGCCCGGGCCCGCCTGGAAAAGTAAAGATCCCTTCAGAATGACTGCTCCCGGAGCCAATGCCCCGGGAGCTTTTTTTCGGATACAACGGAAAAACATTGACTTTACTTCGATAAAGTGATAATGTATTGATGTGTTCCCGGAGGCCGGGAAGCGAGATCGGATCAGGAGGGTGATTGAAAATGAAGAAAGCAATGGCCTGGATGCTGGCAGCCATCATGCTGCTGACCTGCGCTGCCGCGGCGGCGGATACCTTTATACAGGGAATTGACCCGGAATATCCTCCCTTCAGCTATCTGGGGGACAACGGTGAATATACCGGATTCGACGTGGAGATCGCGAAGGCGGCCTGCGAGGTGGCCGGCCTGGAATATGATGTTTTCGCGGTGGACTGGGATAACAAGCTGATTCAGCTGGACAACCATGAATGCGACGTCATCTGGTCCGGCATGACCATTCTGGATTCCATGAAGGCCGCGGGCTATGTGATTTCCGCGCCCTACTATGACAATACCCAGGTGCTTGTGGTGAAGAAGGACAGCGGGATCACCTCCTCCGCGGATCTGGCGGGCAAGGTGGTGGCAGTGCAGCTGGGAACCTCCGGCGAGGCGCTGCTGAACGGCGATCTGTCCGCGCTGAAGGACACCTTCCAGGAGCTGGTGACCAGCCAGAGTTTTCTGATGGCCTTTACGGAGCTGGAAGGAAACGCGGTGGACGCGGTGTTTGTGGACCTGCCGGTGGCGGCTGCCTATGTGGCGGACAAGGACGGCCTGGTGATCCTGGATGAGCAGCTGGGGGCGGAGCAGTACGGACTGGCCTTCCGCAGCGGCGACGAGGAGCTGTGCGCGAAGATCGAAAATGCGGTGCAGACCCTGGTGGAGAACGGAACTTATGCAGAGATTGCTGCGAAGTATCCGGATATCGTGAATAATCTGATTTTCCTGAACGCGAAATAAAAACGGGAGCGGATGCCGGGCCTTCCCGGAAGGCCGGGAAGGAGCCCCGGCGGCGGACGATTCATCCCCGGAGGGAATACCCCTCCGGGGATTTGTAACCGCGGACAGGCCGGAGAAGTACGGCCCGGACGGCGAAAATCGGATCAGGACGGAGAGGATGCGCGGATGACACTGGGAACCATGGTGATCAAGATGGGAGAGGGATTTGGCAAGACCTGTGCCATCTTTTTTCTGACCCTGCTTTTTTCCCTGCCGCTGGGCATGCTGGTGGCGCTGCTGCGGATGAGCAAAAACAGGTTTCTCTCCGCGGTAACCCGGGGCATTATCTCGGTGCTCCGGGGAACGCCGCTGATGCTGCAGCTGCTGGCGGTTACCTACGGCCCCTATTATCTTTTCGGGATCAGCGTATCCCGAAACAAGCTGATCCCGGTGGTGGTGGCCTTTGCCATCAATTATGCGGCGTATTTTGCGGAAATCTACCGCGGAGGGATTGAGAGCATGCCCGTGGGCCAGTATGAGGCGGCGGAGGTGCTGGGGTACACGAAGGCCCAGACCTTCCTGCGGATTATCCTGCCCCAGGTGATGAAGCGGATTATCCCCTCCGTGACCAACGAGGTTGTCACCCTGGTCAAGGATACTTCCATGGCCTTTACGGTGTCCTATCAGGAGATGTTCACCATCGGAAAGCAGATTGCCAATTCCCAGACGAGCTTTGTGCCATTCCTGGTGGCCGGCCTGTTCTACTATGTGTTCAATCTGCTGGTGGACTTTACCATGGGCAGCTTTGAAAAGCGAATGGGCTATTATCGCTGAGAGGAGGGGGCTGTGTGAAAAAACTGCTGGAAATCAATCACTGCCGGAAAAGTTTCGGTCAGCTGGAGGTGCTGACGGATCTGAGCCTCAGCGTGGAGGAGAGCCAGGTGCTCAGCATTATCGGGCCCAGCGGAAGCGGGAAATCCACCCTGCTGCGATGCGCCACGCTGCTGGAGACCATGGACGGCGGCGACCTGATCTATGACGGGTGCTACGCCGCCCGGGACAACGGGGAGAAATCCGTCTACGCTTCGCCGCAGGAGATGCGGCAGATCCGGAACATGTTCGGACTGGTATTCCAGAACTTCAACCTTTTTCCTCATTATTCCGTGCTGAAGAACGTGATGGAAGCGCCTGTCCTGGTGCAGAAGCGGGATCGCCGGGAGGTGGAGGAAACCGCCCGGAACCTCCTGGGCCAGATGGGGCTGGCGGACAGGGCGGACGCCTATCCCTATCAGCTTTCCGGCGGACAGCAGCAGCGGGTTTCGATTGCCCGGGCGCTGGCCATGAATCCCAAAATCCTTTTCTTTGACGAGCCGACTTCGGCGCTGGATCCGGAGCTGACCGGGGAAATCCTGCGGGTGATCCGCTCTCTGGCGGAGAAGAAGATGACCATGGTGATCGTGACCCATGAGATGACCTTTGCCAGGGATGTTTCGGACTATGTGGTGTTTATGAACGAGGGCGTGATTGTTGAGCAGGGGGATCCCCGGGAAGTCATCGACCATCCGACCCAGGAGCGGACGATTCAGTTCCTGCGGAGGCTGAGGGAGTCATGAGAGAAATCCGATATGTGATCCTGGATCCGACGGGAAATCTGACGGCTCTGGTGCTGGATCCGGTTTCCGGGGAGGAGCGGACACGGATCACGGCAGCCCTGATGGACCGGTGCGAGCAGGTCGGATACCTGTGCTCCCCGGAAAAACCGGGTGTCAGGGCGCGCCTTCAGATGATGGGCGGAGAATTCTGCGGAAACGCTTCCATGGCCGCGGCGGTGTATCTGGCGGCCGGGGACGGGCTGCAGGAAGGCAGGGAAACGGAAATCATCCTGGAGGTTTCCGGCGCGGATACGCCGGTGGCCTGCCGGGCCCGGAGGGAAAAGGCAGGCTGGCGGGGTACGGTGCAGATGCCGGCGCTGCAGAAAATGACGGACTGCAGGATCCGGGGCAGACAGCTGAAGGCCGTTTTCTTTCCGGGCATGGTGCACCTGATCTGGGATGGAGACCCGCTTTCCGGGGAAGAAGCCGAACTGACGCTGCGGAAGGCCGGAGAGCTTTTTTCCGAGCCGGCGGCGGGGCTGCTTCAGTGGCGTGAGACAGCCCGGGAGGCCGGGGAAATGACCCCCCTGGTCTGGGTCCGGGAGAGCAAAACCATGGTCTGGGAAACCGCCTGCGGCAGCGGAACGGCGGCGATTGCCTGCTGGAAATCGCTGAGCCGGGGGCAGACGGCGGGGGTTTCCGTTTCGCAGCCCGGCGGAATCCTGCGGGCGGAGGCGGAATGGTCATGCGGAAAGGCAGGCAGGATCCTGCTCTCGGGGACAGTCCGGCTCGGGGAGGAGCAGAAGCTGGTGCTGCCCGCTTGAATTCCTATTTACCTTGTGGTATGATGGGTTTATCATCGGAGGAACCGATGAAGACAGGAGCGGGCTGCGATGGCGATGATTTCAACCCGGGGGCGGTATGCCCTGAGGATTTTGCTGGATCTGGCGGAGCACCAGGGGGAGTCGGACTATCTTCCCCTGAAGGAAGTGGCGGAGCGCCAGGAGATTTCTGAAAAATATCTGGAAAGTATTGTGAAGAGCCTTGTGCAGGCGAAGATTCTGAAGGGCTCCCGGGGAAAGGGCGGCGGATACCGGCTGATGAAATCTCCGAAGGAATGCACCCTCGGCAGTGTCCTGCGCCTGACAGAAGGGGATCTGGCCCCGGTATCCTGCCTGGAGGAGGGCGTGGTCAACTGCGAAAGGGCTTCGGAATGCCCCACCCTTCCGACCTGGATGAGGCTGAACAGCCTGATCCAGCAATTTCTGGACAGCGTATCCCTGGCGGATCTGATGGAAGAAGATCAGCCGGCCAAATAAAAGAAGAGGAACGTCTCTGCGGGGACGTTCCTCTTTCGTATGACGGATCAGGCCATCAGGGCATCCGCCAGGGCTTCCAGCTGCGCCCGGCTCTCTTCGTTCAGGGCGGAGTTGATCCGAACCACCGGCTCAAGGAAGGTCAGGTTTTTGCTGCCTTCCAGCAGGGCTTTCATCCCTTTGGCGGCGGTGGGAGCCCAGGATCCGTTTTCGATCAGGCCGACGGTTTTGTTTTGCCAGTTCCGCTCGGTCAGATGCTCCAGAAAGGTCTTCATGAAGGGGAAGATATCCGCGTTATAGGTGGTCGTGGCGAAGACGGCCTTGCCGTAGCGGAAGGTATCCTCCACAGCCTCCGGCATATCGCAGCGGGCCAGGTCGTTGACCGCGACCTTGGGGCATCCCTTTTCCTTCAGCAGGGCGGCCAGCGCTTCCGCGGCCTGCGCGGTATGGCCGTAGACGGAGGTATAGTTGATGACGATGCCTTCGCTTTCCGTGCCGTAGGAGCTCCAGGTATTGTAGGTCTCCAGATACCGGGAAAGGTTCTCCGTCAGCACGGGGCCGTGAAGCGGGCAGATGGCGGCCAGCGGCAGCCCGGCCAGCTTCTTCAGCACGGCCTGCACCTGGGCACCGTATTTTCCGACGATGCCGAAATAGTACCGGCGGGCTTCGCACGCCCAGCCTTCCGGATCCTCATAATCCAGGGCGCCGAACTTACCGAAGGCATCCGCGGAGAAGAGAACCTGATCCGTGCTGTCATAGGTAAAGATCACCTCGGGCCAGTGCACCATGGGAGCGGCGACAAAGGTCAGGCTGTGCTTTCCCAGCGCCAGGGTGCTCCTGTCGCCGACGACCAGGCGGCTCCGGTCACTCAGGTCAGAGCCGTAGAAGTTTTTCATCATCTGGAAGGATTTGGCGGAGGAAACCACCGTGGCTTCCGGATAGGCCTCCAGGAAGCGCATGATATTGGCGGAATGATCCGGCTCCATATGCTGAACAATCAGGTAATCCGGCTTCCGGCCGGCCAGAACGGCGTCCAGCCTGGAGAGCCATTCCTCTCCGAAGTGCGCGTCCACGGTATCCATGACCGCAATTTTCTCGTCCAGAAGGACATAGGAATTGTAAGCCATGCCGTTCGGCACGATGTACTGTCCTTCGAACAGATCCAGATCATGATCATTGACACCGATGTAGCGGATATCCCGGGTGATTTCCATGGTAAATACCTCCTTCAAAAAACGCATGAGTTACGCCCGAGGGGGCGGTTCAAAACCCGATTTTCTTCTGGGCTGCCCTGCAGATCCGATACACCAGACGCCGGAAGCGGGGGCCGGGCAGCGTGATGACCGCGGCGCTGGGATGATGCCGCAGGCGCCGGTACAGCTCCGGATCGAAAGACCTGATTTTCTCCCACATGACTCTGTTCATCTCCCGGGATTCGGGGGAGTTCGCGTGCTCATGCAGCACGGTGACGTTCAGAATCTGCCCGCTGAGAAAGGAAATCATATAGCTGCGCAGATGCGGAGCCAGGGGCTGCATCTGCGCCCAGGTCCAGGTGCAGATCATCTGCGTCACCATATTGGTATTCTGGTCCATCCGGCGGAGCAGGTTTTTCTCGCTGACGGACTGATTCTCCTGGGCGACCGTGTATCCATACAGCGGGCGGGGAAGGTACAGCACGGTTTTCACCCAGGGGAGGGGCTGATAGATGTAGAGGTTGTCCTCATAAAAAGTGTGCTTCGGCAGCGTGTACGCATGCTCCCGCAGCAGAGCGACACGGTAGCACATGGAATGAATCATGAACTGCTTCCAGATGGGAAAGCGGCGGCAGGTTTCCCAGGTGTCGCGCCGGTCTGCGTGGAACACATGGTTATAGCGCACCTGAAAAACGTTTTCCCGGTCGGGATGGTCGTAGACATAATCGTTGATCACCAGATCCGCCCAGGTATCCGGGGTCGCATGGTCCCGGAGAAGATCCAGCATGGCCCGGAGGCTGTCAGGATCGATGCGGTCGTCCGCGTCCACGCTTTTCAGATAGAGCCCCTGCGCGCAGCGGATGCCCTGATTCAGGCCTTCCCCGTGGCCGCCGTTTTCCTGATGAATCACCCGGACGATGTCCGGATACTCGGCGGCCAGAGCGTCCGCCAGGGCAGGCGTCCCGTCGACGGAACCGTCGTCCACAATCAGGACATCCAGCTCCGGCCCGGCGGAAACCATTCGCTCCACACAGCGGCGAAGAAAGCTTTCAACATTATAACTTGGGACCACAAGGGTCAGGAGTTTCATGAACATCCACGCTGCCTTTACCAGGTGATTTTCCGGACGCGGCCCCGGGACGGGGACAGCCGGAAATCAGGGTGTCCGGGAAATCGCTTTCCCGGAACACATCTGTTCTATTCTATCACACATCCTGAGCAAACACAAATGGGCGGGGATGAAAAGCGGGGCCTGTGAAGCCGGAACGGGAAGCCGGTTTTTTTTACGGCCTTCTGGTTCTGCAGGGGCGGATGTGATATAATTCTTCTACCTGTAAATCAGACAGGAACCGTCAGGACAGGAAAAACGGAGACACGGCTTGAATACGGGCGCGGATGCCTTTTTCCCGGTACTGCGGCCGGAGAGGTTTCATGATTTGCATGCGGAACAGGAGGGTCCCCATGGCAGGAAAATATGATTATCTGGTGGTCGGCGCGGGGCTGTTCGGGGCGGTCTTTGCCCGGGAGGCCGCGGACGCCGGGAAAAAGGTTCTGATCATTGACCGTCGGCCTCATCCGGCCGGAAATATCTACACGGAGGAGCGGGACGGGATCCCGATTCACCGCTACGGCGCCCATATCTTCCACACCAGCGACCCGGAGGTCTGGCGGTATGCCTGCCGGTTTGCCGATTTCAACCGCTTTACCAACGCGCCGCTGGCCAGATACCGGGGCAGGCTGTATCACCTGCCCTTCAACATGAACACCTTCTATGCCCTCTGGGGCACGGCGACCCCGGCGGAAGCGCTTGCGCGGCTGGAGATCCAGCGGAGGGAGATCACGGGGACCCCGCGGAATCTGGAGGAGCAGGCCATTGCCCTGGTGGGGCGGGATGTCTATGAGACCCTGATCCGGGGCTACACGGAGAAACAGTGGGGGCGCCCCTGCCGGGATCTGCCCGCCTCCATTATCCGGCGGCTGCCGGTCCGGCTGACCTGGGACAACAATTATTTTAACGATCTCTGGCAGGGGATCCCCCGGGAGGGATATACCCGCATGGTGGAGCGGATGATGTCGGGGATCGAGCTCCGGCTGGACACCGCCTATGCTCCTGAGATGAGATCCCTCGCGGAGAAAGTGGTTTACACCGGTTCCGTGGACAGCTTTTTCGGCTGCTGCCTGGGCAGCCTGGAATACCGCTCCCTCCGCTTTGAAGAGGAGAGATACGAGCTGCCGGATTTCCAGGGAAACGCGGTGATCAATGATACCAACGCGGAGGTGCCCTACACGCGGACCATTGAGCATAAGCATTTTGTCTTTGACCGTCCTGAAGTCATGAAGACGGAATGGACCTGGATCACCCGGGAATATCCCCTGGCCTGGACGGAGGGCGCGGAGCCCTTCTATCCCGTGGCCGATGAAAGGAACACCGGCCTCTGCGCCCGTTACCGGGAGCTGGCGGCCGAGGATCCGGGCCTTCTTTTCGGCGGCCGCCTGGGCCTGTACAGATACCTGGATATGGACGACACAATCCGCGCCGCCCTGGACCTGGCCCGGTCCGAACTGCAGCAGTGACAGACCTGCCCCCGCTGAAACGCGGGTCCGGCAGATTCCCGCTTGTGCGGAGACGGGGATGATGATAGAATAGCTTCAGGCAGGAAAGCATTTTCCTTCAGAAACAGAATAAGGGGGTTTGGAGCCATGGCGGCAAAAAAAGTCGGTGTTCTGGTCAAGGAAGCCAGAACCGCGGCGGGACTGACCCAGGAAAAGCTGGCCAAAGCGGCGGGAGAAAACCTGACCGCAGCGGATATCAGCAAATGTGAACGGGGCGAGGCGGATCTTACGGCGGCCCAGCTGAAAAGGATCGCTGTGGCCTGCGGCGTGACCCAGACCTCTCTGGTGAACGCGCCGAAAAATCTGAGCGCTGCGGCTGCCAAAAAAGCGGCGGCGAAGGATACGAAGACGGGAGGCGGAAAAACGGCCTCCGCGAAGGCTCCGGCGGCCAGGAAGGAAACCGCAAAGACCACGGCCAAGGCGGGCGCAAAGACATCCACGGCCAAGGCGGGCAGCGCAAAGACATCCACGGCCAAGGCGGGCAGCGCAAAGACCTCCTCCGCCAAGGCAGCCGCGAAGAAGACCGGCGCTGCCGCAGTGCCGGCCAACGCGAATGTCTCCATGAAGGTGACCGCGGCGGAGCAGAAGCTGATTCAGGCATACCGCGGATCCACCGCGGACCGGAAAAAGGCGGCGCTGAAGCTGCTGAACGGAGACTACGGCGATGCGATTGACAAGGTTCTTTCCGTGACGAACGGAAGCACCTCCGCTTCCTCCTCCTCTTCTTCCGGACCGGACCTGATCGGCGATGTGCTCGGCAGCGTGCTGGGCGGGCTGCTGGGAGGCAAATAGGGAACACCGGTTTTTCACGGCCCCGGACAGGGCCGCATGACAGCGCATCCAAGGGACAAATGAAAGGAGAAATGCCCCATGAAAATGACCTTCCGCTGGTATGGCAGCCAGATCGATCCAATTCCCCTGAAGTATGTGAAACAGATTCCCGGCATGACCGGTCTGATGGGTCTGCTGGACAAGCCCGCAGGTGTGGACTGGCCGGAGGATGAATTTGTGGCCCTGAAGAAGGAAGTCAATGACGCGGGGCTGGAGATCGAAGTGATCGAGTCCGTGAATGTTCACGAGGACATCAAGACGGGGCTTCCCGCCCGGGATGAATACATCGCGAACTATATCTCCACCATCCGGATGCTGGCGAAGCATGGGGTGAAGGTGATCGTGTACAACTTCATGCCCGTTTTTGACTGGCTGCGGACAGATCTGGCCCGGGTGATTCCCGAGGACGGAAGCAACAGCCTCTACTTTGATGAGAAGGATCTGGGCGCCATGGGGCCGCTGGAGATCGTGCGCAAGACGGCGGAGGACAGCCACGGATTTACGCTGCCGGGCTGGGAGCCTGAACGGCTGGCGCTGCTGGAGACAACGCTGAAGCAGTACGAAGGCATGACGGGAGACGACCTGAGAAAGAATTTCAAATACTTCCTGGACGCGGTGATTCCCGTCTGCGAGGAAGTCGGCGTCCGCATGGCCTGCCATCCCGACGATCCGGCCTGGCCGATTTTCGGTCTGCCCCGGATCACCCACAGCCAGGAAGACTTTGACAAGATGGTGCAGCTGCATGACAGCCCCGCCAACACGCTGTGCCTGTGCACCGGATCGCTGGGGAGCAATCCGGAGAACGACATTCCGGCCATCATCCGCCACTTCGGAAAAATGGACAGGATCGGCGCCATGCACGTCCGGAACGTGAAATATCTGGGATACCATCATTTCCGGGAAGCGGCGCACCTGAGCAGCGCGGGAGACCTGGATCTCTATGAGATTATGAAGGCGATTCATGAGACCTGCCCGGATACCTATATCCGTCCGGACCATGGGCGCATGATCTGGGATGAGCAGGGAAGGCCGGGGTACGGCCTGTATGACCGGGCGCTGGGCGCGGCCTACCTGAACGGCCTGTGGGAAGCACTGGAAAAGAACGGATAAAGAAGCCGCCTGTCCGGCAGGAGCAGGCAGCATGATAAAAAAGCAGCCGCGAAAGCCTCTGAGCTTCCGCGGCTGTTTTTCGGTTCCGCTTATTCCGCGCCGGTGATGGTGACGTCCTTCAGCCGGGTGACGGAAGGAATTTCCAGCCAGTCATACTGGCGGGTTTCCCGGGAAAACCGGATTGTCCGGGCAAACTGCTTCATGTTGCCGGAGACGGAGCCGCCGGTGACCGGGGTGACCTCATCCCCGTGATGCCAGAAGGCCAAACGGATTTCTCCGGCGATATCCCCCGTGAGGGGATTTACCTGGAAATCGGAAAATTCCACGGGCTCGAGATAATCTCCGTGCCGGAGGCTTTCCGCGCTGCCGCTGCCGCCGGAAACCTTCAGATTGGAAGGCTGAAAGGACTGCTTCAGCCCCAGATACTGACTGTACTGCCGGCTGCCCAGGAAATTCCGGGGAATATTGTCTTCAATCTGGACTGTTTCCCGGATCGGGGCGCCCTCCGCGTCGAAGGAAAAATTCCGGGAGGAATTGGGCAGGAAGGGAACGGCGGTCAGGGTCAGCAGATCGCCTTCCGCGTTTTCTGCCACCGGCCGGCCGATTTCCCAGTCAGAGTATTTCATGTGCTTGTAAGCGGCGTTCATCCGGTCGATATACCAGCCATAGATTTCCCGGGCGGCATCGGTGGAGAAGAGAACATCCGCCTTCTGCAGAGCCGGGGTCGGGACGGCCTGCAGCCGGGCATGACCGAAGGAAAGAACCTCGGAAAGATCCCGCTTCAGCTGTTCCGCGTCACAGGTGCCGGAGGTATACATCCGGTACAGCTCAATCTCGTGTCCGTCCTTCCGGGCGTTCACAACCGCCTCTACCATGGAGGAGGGATATTCAGACAGGACGTCAATGCCTTCACTGTTGACGAAATGCTTCTGCAGGGAGGAAACAAACACTTCCACGGAATTCAGATCCTCCGTTTCGGTCTCCGGCACCTGCTGCAGGGCGGAGAAGAAGGCGGCGGAAATGTCTCCCGGGTGGATCGGGGCGGCGGCGGGCTTTTTTTCCCTGGGTTCCGGCGCGTTCAGGGTGTAAACGGGATTCCGCACCAGCCCGGCGGCCAGAATCATCTGGCGGAGAAGACGCTCGACTTCGGCCTCATCCGCAGTGGGAGGAATCTCTCCGGCGGCGGATCCGAGGTACTTGCCGTCCTCGCTGCGGCAGAAGACCTTGACCTGATAGTGCTCCACGTGCACGACCCGGTTCTGGTCCAGGGCATGGCGGATGAAATAAAACTCCCAGCCGTCCCTGACGGTCTCCGTGACTTCCCAGGCATCCGCCGGGGAGGCTTTCAGGAGATTGATAATCTGATTCAGCATATTATCCCAGCCTCGCTTTCGCCTTCAGATAAGGGCCGCCGTCGGCCACCTTGACCCATTCCTTGTGCCCCTTGCCGCACCCGCCGTTGCCGAAGACACAGCGGTCCGTGCTGACCATGGAGATAGAGCCAAGCAGATCGGGCACATAGCCTGTCAGCACGACCGGAGCAACCACCTTGCCGGTGAGTCTGCCGTCCCGGATCTCATAGCCTTTTTCCACAATGCACTGGATGCCCCAGTGCTTGGGATCCTCCATGCCGGAATGCATCCCCTTCAGGAGATAGCCGTGCCGGATGGAGGCGATCATGCTGTCCAGGGTGTCGGAACCGGAGTCGAAAAGCGTATTTGTCATCCGGGTATAAACTTTGTGTTCGAAGTTTTCCCGCTTTCCGTTTCCGGTGGGCGCGATGCCCAGACGCAGGGCGCTGAGGGCATCGCAGATGCCGGTTTTGAGAATGCCGCGGTCGATTTCCGTCACATCCCCGGCGGGGGTGCCCTCATCATCGAAGGCATAGCCGGTGACGCTGTCCGCGCAGAGAGCGCCTTCATGCATGGTCACCAGATCGGATCCGACCCGCTTTCCCAGATATTCGGCTCCCAGCGCCCGATGCTTGACGAACATGTCCATCTCCACACCGTGGCCGAAGGCTTCGTGGGCGATCAGCCCGGTGACATCCGGAGAGGTGATGACATCGTATTCTCCGGGCTCAACGGACTCGGCGTGCAGCAGCTCCTGCAGGCTCTGCAGGACGCCCGGCAGCACATCCTCTTCCATCCGGTCGAAGATCTCCGGTCCCTTTCGGCCGGAAACTCCCTCGTAGGCCATTTCCGTCCTGCCTTCCAGGGCGCCGACCAGCGCGACGGCGCCTTCGGAATAGACGTAGCTCTGGCGAAGATCCCGGTGCTCCGTCAGGAAGAGTTTGCACACGTGGGTGCTCTGGGCCCGGGCGGTGCAGTCCAGCAGGTTTTCCCCTTCGGCCATACCCCGGTCGGACAGGGCGGAAAGCCGGTCGATGAGGGCGGACATGTCCTCCTCTTCGGGGAGGCGTTCCGTTTCCATTTCCTGGAAGATTGTCTCGGGCTCGTCGGGCAGGAGGCCGGTTTCATAAGGCTTGATGCCGGCGGCTTCCAGCACCTTCATCTGCCGCTCCAGCCGGTTGATAAGCCGCCGGCAGGTCTCCTCCGGATGCGCCGGATCAAAGACGTTGAAGGATGCCTCGGAGTACAGGCCGCCGAGATACACCCGGACAACCGTGCCCCGCTCGGTCGTCATGGTTTCGTTCCGGACAGACTTGGACCGCTGTCCGATGGACACGGAGAAGCCTTTGCTGTCCGTGCTCAGCACAGAGACATAGTCATAGCGCCGGCGAAGCAGGGAAACCAGCTTCTTCAGACCGGGCGCAATCTCTGCCAGGTAGGGAGAAAATGGTGCTTTCATAGATCCTCCTTAGCGATGAATATTGAAAACATGAAAGTCGGCAGCGGGGCAGGCTCAGCTGAGATACATGCCGGGGAAAAGCATGTTTACGCCGATCTGCAGGGCACCGAAATCGTTCATCAGATGCATCTGGGGCTGGCTGCGGGTCATGATGCGGGCGCTGACCCGGGTGACTCCTTCCGCCGCCATGATGGCCATGGTCCGGTGCAGCAGGGCCCGCCCCATCCCCTGCCGGCGGCTGGAGGGTTCGATATAAATGGCGGTCAGCTCCGCCTGATCTCCCTGGCCGGCCATGATGGCCTCGCCGATCAGGCCGGCATTCCGGTACAGCCCCAGCGCGATGAAATGCGGCATATGCATGATCTCCATCAGGGCGTTCCGGTCCAGATAGGTGATCTCGTTCATCTGAAGGCGGGAAAGCAGATTCTGCTGCTCCTCCCAGGTGTTCAGGGGCATGGCCGCAACGGTGCAGCTCATGGGAATCCGGCCGTCGCCGAAGGGAATCTGGAGGGAAACGACAGCGTCGCTTTCCTCCAGGTCGAAGCCGTTGTGCAGGTAGAATTCCCGTCCCTCGGCATCCTGGGGATCCAGACTGGTATACAGACGGGCCCGGAGCTGGGGATTGACATTCTGCAGCTGTCTGGCCCGGGCCACCAGGGCGCCGAAGAGGAGGTACCGGCTGCTCTGGTCGCCCGCAATCGAAAAATACAGATTGACGGGGCTGTCCGGATACAGGCCGGGCTGCAGCTGATAAAGGATAAATCCGTAGCCCGTCTGCGTTCCCAGATCGTCGATGGCAAAGAACACATCATCCGGGTTCATGTTGTTGACGGGCTGCCGGGGATGAATAATCGTCATGGGAAGATCCTTTCCGGTTGAGGCAAAATCACGAACCTCCGCGGCGCCGGGAAACGAAGACTTTCCGGGGATGCCCGGCGGGGCGGATAAGTCATACCGATAACTGATATATTATAGACGGAAAACGGTGCTGTGTCAAAAACTTGCAAAGGATCGGGAATACTGGTAAAATATCCCCGATTCGCCGGCAGGTCCCGGGAGGGAAAAACCGGAAGAAGATCAAGGAGGAAAGAAAAGATGGCACAGAATCCTGTGTTTACCATCGTGATGAGCGATGGACGTGAAATGAAAGGGGAGCTGTATCCCGCCATCGCGCCGCAGTCCGTGGGCAATTTTGTGGCTCTGGCCAACAGCGGGTTCTATGATGGAACGATTTTTCACCGGGTCATTCCCGGGTTTATGATCCAGGGCGGGGATCCCAAGGGTGACGGATACGGCGGACCCGGATACTGCATTCGCGGCGAGTTTGCTTCCAACGGAGTTCCGAATCCCCTGCGGCACACCTACGGCGTGCTGAGCATGGCCCGGAGCGCGGCGCCGGATTCCGCCGGCAGCCAGTTCTTCATCATGACCAGCGACAGCCCCCATCTGGATGGGGAATATGCCGCTTTCGGCAAGGTGCTGGAAGGAATGGAGGTTGCCGAAGACATTGTGAACACGCCCCGGGACGTGATGACCAACAAGCCTCTGCGTCCCCAGGTGATGGCCTCGGTGCGGGTGGACACCTTTGGGGAAGTTTACCCCTACGAGCAGGTCTGAGCATGCATGATTCCGGCGCGGAAAGGCGAGCCTTTCTGCGCTTTCCTCTTTTCAGGAGAAGGAGAAGGACGGATGGAAAGACAGAAAATCAATGTCCGGGTTGCGGGGAAAAATTATACACTGGTCTCCTCGGACCCGCCCGAATATGTCCGGAGGGTGGCGGCGCTGGTAGACAGGCGGCTGAATGAAATGGAGCTGGCCGCGGGAATATCCCAGCAGCAGGCGATGGCGCTGACCTGCTTCAATCTGGCGGATGAGCTGCTGAAAGCCCGGGATGAGAATACCGAACTGAAGCGGCGTATGCTGGAGACGCGGGCGGAAGAAAAGGAAAAGCCCTGAGAGCGGCCCCGGCGTGCCGTCGGGGAAACTGCGCGAAAAATATGGGGAAGGAAAGCGGAGAGAGGACATGGAGATACTGGCCCCGGCAGGCAGCCGGGAAGCGCTGGAGAGGGCGCAGGCGGCAGGCGCGGACGCGGTTTATCTGGGATATGCCGCCTTCAGCGCCAGGGCAGGCGCGGGCAACTTTAACGAAGAGCAGCTGAAGGAGGCTCTTCGTTTTGCACATTTGCACCATATGCGGGTCTATGTGACGGTGAACACGCTGGTGAAGGATCAGGAACTTCCGGAGGTAACCGCGCTGCTGCGCCTGCTGAACCGACTGCGGGCGGACGGGGTGCTGGTGCAGGATCTGGGGATCCTGAGACTGGCCAGGAAACTTTTTCCCGGCCTGCGGATTCACGCGAGCACCCAGATGGCGGTGCACAATGAGACCGGCGTCCGCTGGTGCGCGAAGATGGGAATGAAGCGCGTGGTGCTGGCCCGGGAATGCAGCCTGGAGGAAATCCGCCGCTGTGTGCGCACCGGCATGGAAATCGAGGTGTTCGGACATGGCGCGCAGTGTGTTTCCGTCAGCGGGGAATGCCTGTTTTCCAGCATGGTGGGTGAGCGCAGCGGCAACCGGGGCCGGTGCGCGCAGCCATGCCGGAAAATTTACAGCCTGGACGGCCGGAAAGGTGCCTGGCTGAGCCCGAGGGATCTGTGCCTGCGGGACCGCATTCCGGATCTGGCGGAGGCCGGCGCGGCCAGCCTGAAGATGGAAGGCAGGCTGAAGAGGCCGGAGTATGTGTACACCGTCACCCGGAGCTACCGCCGGGGGATGGATCTGGCGGAGGAAGGCTGTTTCCGCAGGGCGGATCCGGCGGAGAGGGAAAGCCTGATGCAGGCTTTTCATCGGGGCGGCTTTATGGAAGGATACGCCTTTGGCGCGGAGGATGCGGGGCTGATTCAGCCCCATAGCGTGAACCATCAGGGAATCCGGATCGGAGAGGTGGCAGAGGTTCGGGGGGATATGGCCCGGATTCGGCTGGAGAAGGACCTGCATGACGGGGACGGGCTGCGGATCCGCTGCGGACGGCGGGAGGGGGAAACCTCCTATGCCGGCCCGGAGACCGCGGCAGGAGGCACCGCTCTGCTGCGGCTGCGGCCGGGACTCCGGGCGGAAGCCGGGGATGAGGTCTTCCGACTGACGGATGCCCGGCAGATTTCGGAGGCCATGGCTGCGCCCCTTCGGAAGATTCCGGTGCGGATGGAGCTGGAAGCCTGGCCCGGACGGGAAATCCGGCTGCGGGTATCCGACGGGGAAAGCGGCGCGGAAGTGACGGGAGATACGGTTTCCCCCGCCCGGAACCGGGAGACAGCCCCGGAGGAAATGGAAAAGCAGCTGCGGAAGACCGGCGGGACGGATTTTGAGGCGGCTGAGATCCGGATCAGCACGGGAGGGGCCTTTGTCCCCGTTTCCGTGCTCAATGAGCTGCGCAGGGCTGCCCTGGAGCGTCTGGCGGAAAGCCGGATCGATCGCTTTGCCTATCCGGAAGGTCCGGAAACCGGCGCGGAAGGCCCGGAAAAGGGCACGGAATGCCCGGAAGCGGGCGGGAGAGCAGAAAGACAGGAGGAGACGGATTTCGAACCGCGGATGCTGGTGACCGTGCGGAACCGCGAACAGGCGGAGGCCTGCCGGGGGGAGAACGTACGGCTGATCTGGTATCCGGAGGATTTCCGGAAGGAGCCGCTGGAGAATCTGATGGCACAGATCCGGCCCGGGGACTGGCTTCGGCTGCCGGAAGTGTGCGAGGAGGAGACCCTGCGGGAAATCCTTCTGCAAACGGAGAAATACCGGGACAGGCTGGGCGGAGTTCTGCTCGGCAGCGTGGGCCAGCTGGGAATATCCTGGCCGGTGCCGGTTGCCGCAGGCCCCGGCGTGCCTGTGATGAACCGGGAGGCGGCGCGGCTGCTGGGAGAACAGGGGTGCAGGTTCGTGACGGCAAGCCCGGAGCTGTCCGGGGAGGAAGGGAAAGAGCTGCGGATCCCGGAGAAGGGCCTGCCGGAGATTGTTTTTCCTGTCTACGGCCGTACGCAGCTGATGCTGCTGCATCACTGCCCCGCCAGGACCGCCCAGGGCTGGAGCCAGGGGCACGGCGCCTGCCGCCTCTGCGAGGAAGAGGATCCCAGAGCGCTGCGGGGAAAGGCGCTGGAGGATGAGCGCGGATACCGTTTTCCGATGCTGCGGGTCCGCCTGCCGGAGGGCTGTCTGGTTCGGCTTCTCAACACGCTGCCGACGGATCTGGGCGGAAAGCGTATTCCCGCCCCGCTTCTGGCGGAAATGACCGTAGAGACCGGGGAGCAGGCGGCCATGGTGATGGACCATCTTCTGAGAAATGAAAAAACCCCCGGGGAAAGCACCCGGGGGCATTGGAACAGACCGGTTCTGTAAAGGAATCTTATCTGCGGCGGAGGATCAGCAGGAGCGCGGCCAGGACGAAGGCCAGGCCGATCAGCACATAGCCGGCAATCCGAAGAGGGGAAGCCGCGGCGGATTGCGCCGCGGAAGCCTGCTCCTGTTCGGAGCTGCCGGCTTTCTTTTCATCGGAGATCTCCGCGGATGTTTTTTCGAAACGGATGGATTCCTCCGGTCCCGTGATCTGATCAGGCGCATCCAGCATCGGGACTGCGTCCGGAACGGCGAAGGGATCGACTGCCGAAATACCTGCTCCGCTGTCCGGAGATGCTGTCTTCTCAGAAAGGAGAACGTCCGCCTCCTCTTCGGCCTCTTCGAGGACGGCGCTTGCGTCGGCTGCTTCTTTGAAAGCGGCGCTTGCGCCCGCGGTCTCTTCGAAAGCGGCGTCTGCTTCGGCGGCCTCCTCGAAGGCGGCGCCCGCCTCCGGAACCTCCTCTTCGGAAGCCGATGCGTTCACGGCGCCGGCGTCCTCCGACAGGGAGGGGGACAGGGCAGCGACCGGCTGGCCGAGCTGCTGGCCGGCAGGCTCCTGAAGGAAGCTTGTGATGGTCTCGGCTGATTTCGGGGAAAGAGGCACGGGTTCCGCCTTACGGGTCAGGGTCAGGGCGTCCTGGCTGATCAGTGCTCCGCCGAGGATAAATACGGCCACGGCTGCGATGCTGATGATCCGCTGCCAGGACATCTTTTTCCGGACGGCGGCCGCGGGTTTTTCCGCAGGGCCGGCGGAGGGTGAGGGCTCTTCAGCGGATGCGGCGGATGATGCTGCGGCAGGAGAGGCGCAAGCCGCGGATCCTTCCTTCCGGGAAGCTTCGGCTGCCTCCCGGCGAATGGCTTCCCGCCATCCTGTACGGAAGCTTTCCGGCATCTCCGGAACGTCTTCCGACATCTTTTTCAGCTCTTCCTGAAGGGAAAGCAGGGCAGGATCCAGTTTTTCCTGATCACTCATGGGCTTTCCCTCCTTTCCTGTGATACGTCCGGTCTGGATTTTGCTTCGGACGGGCTTTCATTTCTTTGGACGCCGGACCGGAGGGAAAGTTCCTCATCCCGGTCAAATAATTCCCTCAATCTGTTTCGGGCCCGGTTTACCCTGCTTTTGATGGTGCCCTCGCTGGTGGAGAGAAGCTGAGCGGCTTCTTCATAGGACTTGCCCTCCAGCTGGGTCAGAACCAGCGCGTCCCGCTGCTCCTCCGGCAGCCGGCTGAGGGCTTCCCGAAGACGGGCGTGCTCATCCTTCCGGAGAACCTGCTCCTCTGTTCCGGGAGCCGGATCCGGCGGATCAAAGCCTTCTTCCGCCAGAGGCTCGAGGGACAGATGCGCATTTCTTTTTGCCTTCCGCAGGAAATCCAGACAGCAGTTGGCGGCGATCCGATAGACCCAGGTTTCAAAGGCGCAGTCAAAACGGAAGGAATCCAGGCTTCGCCAGATCTTGATCATGGCTTCCTGACCGCAGTCGGAAGCATTTTCCCGATCCCCGGTATAATGCCAGCAGACGCGCCATACCAGAGGCTCCAGATCCTGCATCAGCGCTTCAAAAGCTTCCGGATCCCCGGACTGCGCTTTTTTCAGCAGCAGCTCATTCATGCGCGGATTCTCCCCCTTTCCTGAAATATGGGCATTTTTCCGCGTTCAGCCTGCGGCCTGCCGGAGAAGCCCGGCGCGGAAGAGCTGAACATGATTATTGTATGCGGAGCGGAGAAGAAAAGCAAGAGGGGCGGCGTGCTGATGCTGCGGATGCTGCGGATGAAATGCCGCTCTTCGGGAAAACGGAAGCATGGCCTTTCGGGAACGTTGATTTTCCCGGAAAAGCATGATAAAATCAGCCCTGCCTTAAAGGTGAAGCGAATGGAGACAGAAGGAAAACGGCATGGTACAGACGGAAAACACGGCCATTGTGCTGCGTCATGTGAATTACCGGGATAATGACCGGATGGTCACGCTGTTCAGCCCCTCCAGAGGGCGGATTGATGCGGTGATCCGGAACTGCCGGAAACCAAAGTCCCATAATCTGAACGCGGGGGAACTGTTCGCGCTGGGAGACTATATGCTCTATGAGTCCGGCGGGCATGTTACGGTGACCTCCGTACACCTGATCGAGACCTTCTACCGGCTGCGTCAGGATTATGAACGGCTCACCTGCGGAACCTACGTACTGTCTCTGGCGGAGGCGGTCATCGAGCCGGAACAGGAGCGGCAGGAACTGTTCATGCTGCTGCTGCATACCCTGAGCCGCCTGGCTTTTTCAGACCAGCCCTGGCGGCCGCTGCTGGCGGGTTTTCTGCTGCACTTCGCGGCCTGCGAGGGCTTTAAGCCCAGGCTGAATCACTGCGTTTTCTGCGGACAGAGGATCGGAGAAGACGGAACCGGCTTCTTTGATGTGGAAGAAGGCGGCGTCTGCTGCGCGGATTGCCATCAGAAAGGGATGCGCCCGGGGATGCCGGAATCCCGGAAACAGGAAAGGCTCACGCCCCAGGAGTATCGCTGGATGCGGACCGCGCTGCAGCGAGGGTCGGCTGAATGGGTGGAAACCCCGGACAGTCACGCGCCCTTTTCCCTGCTGCGGAAATATGTGGAGGGGCGGCTGGGAAGGCGGATCCGCAGCGCTTCGGTGCTGCCGGAAAAATAAGAAGAATACGGAATCGTGGGAAAAGACGGAGCATAATAAAAGAAAAAAGAAATAAGAAGAATACGGAATCATGCGAAAAGACGGAGCATAATAAAAGGGAAAAAGAAAAGC
>CAMNKK010000007.1 GCA_946542235.1 uncultured Clostridia bacterium
GATCTGCGCATCCGTAAACAGAAAAAAGAAAACCCCCCGAAGCCATTGATGCAACGTCCTCGAGGGTTGTGGAGCTGATGGCCGGATTCGAACCGGCGACCTCATCCTTACCAAGGATGCGCTCTACCTACTGAGCTACATCAGCGTGCTGTCTTGCGACAACGGGAGTATACTATCACAAACAGAGACAGAAATCAAGGACTTTTTTAATTATTTTTTTCGTTTATCTCATGAAAGCTTACAAAGCGTTTCATCAGCAGGATTCGGCTTTTTTGCTTTTTTGGGTGATCATGCTGTCAGATCCGGCTGGAATCTGATATAATGACCTTATCATTTCCGGGGAGGCAGGAAAGATGAAGTATATGCATTCCGAATGGCGCGGGCGCGTGGATCACTGGATCGATACCCTGAAGAAGGATCTTTATCATCCGCTGGGAGAGATCCGGGCGGAAGCTTTCTTTACCATGGAACACCTGACCCCGGAGCAGGCGGCACAGCAGGCCTTTGCATCCATAGAACCGGGAACGCCCTGGGGAAATACCTGGGAATACTGCTGGCTTCGGGGACAGATCACACTGCCGCCGGAAGCAGAAGGCAGGCGCATTGTCATGGATCTGTGCACCGGCGGAGAGACTACGGTGTTTGTGGACGGAAAATCCTTCGGTACCTATCGGGCCGGATGGGTGGACGTACCTCATCATTTTATTGTGGACAACTGCCTGACGGCCTCCGGAGAAGCCGGCCGCAGCTATGATCTGCTGCTGGAGGCCTATGCGGGCCATTTCTTTCCTCAGTCCTGGACGATGCACGGATGCTGCACCGGGCCTGTACTGCCCGGAAGCTATACCGATCCCAAAGAGGGAAAGCTCCGGACCAGCCTGGGAAGGATGACCTACGGCGTCTGGAACGAGGATGCCTACCAGCTGTATCTGGATATGGAGACGCTGAACCAGCTGATGGACCAGGTGGATCCGGAGAGCCTGCGGGCGGACCGGATTGCGGAGGCGCTGGAGCAGGCGACGCTGACAGCCGATTTCGAACAGCCGCCGGAGGAACGCATGGCTTCTTACCGGGAAGCGCGGGAGATCCTGCGTCCTGCACTGGAAGCCGTGAACGGCAGCACAGCGCCGCAGTTCTACGCCATCGGCAACGCCCACCTGGATCTGGCGTGGCTGTGGCCCATGGCGGAAACCCATCGCAAAACCAGCCGGACCTTCGCGGCCCAGCTGCGGCTGATGGAGGAATATCCCGAATACAAATATCTGCAGAGCCAGCCTGCGGCCTATGTAATGTGCCGGGAGCATTATCCCGAGCTGTATGAACGGATCAAACAGGCAGCCCAAAGGGGCCAATGGATTCCGGAAGGCGCCATGTGGGTGGAGCCCGATACCAACATGACCAGCGGCGAATCGCTGGTCCGGCAGGTGATCCACGGCAAGCGGTTCTTCCGGGAAGAATTCGGCGCGGACTCCGTGCTGCTCTGGCTGCCGGATACCTTCGGGTACTCCGCGGCACTGCCTCAGATCCTGAAGGGCTGCGGCGTCAAATATCTGGTGACACAGAAGATCTTCTGGTCCTACAACGAAGGCGATCAGTTTCCGTATCACTACTTTACCTGGCAGGGAGCGGACGGAAGCGAAATCGATACCTTTCTGCCCACCAGCTATACCTACCGGACCGATCCGAAGGAAATCTGCGAAACCTGGAAAAAACGGGTGCAGAAAAGGGATCTGTCCGCGTTCCTGCTGCCCTTCGGCTATGGGGACGGCGGCGGCGGCCCCGCCCGGGATCATCTTGAATATCTGCGCAGGGAGGAAAACCTGGAGGGAATGCCCAAAGTCCGGACGGAATCGCCGCTGACCTTCTTCGAGGACATGGAGAAGGCGGGAGGACCCCGGCATACCTATGTGGGGGAACTGTATTTTTCCGCCCATCGGGGTGTTTACACCAGTCAGGCCGCCATCAAGCGAGGCAACAGGAAGGCTGAAATTGCGCTGCGGGAGGCTGAAATGTGGGGGGCTCTTGCGGGGCTGCGGGGAGCGGAGTATCCGCTGGCCCGCATGGACGCGGCCTGGAAACGCCTGCTGCTCAATCAGTTCCATGATATCCTGCCCGGATCCTCCATCGGCCGTGTCTATGAAGATGCCCGAAAAGACCATGCATGGATTATCCGGGAGGCGGAAGCGGTGCGGGAAGACGCGATGTCCGCGATGACGGAAGGAGAGGGCCTGACCGTGTTCAACTCCCTGTCCTTTGACCGGACCGGACTGGTGCCGCTGCCGGAATCCTTCGGGCAGGGCGCGGTGACGGCGGAGGGGACGGAAGTCCCCGTGCAGCGGACGGAAGACGGACTGATGGGACTGGTAACCGCTCCTTCCTGCGGTGCGGTTTCCCTGCAGCCCAAAGCTGTTCCTGCCCGGACTGACGTTACGGTCAAACGCCTGGAAGAAGGCCTGGTCATGGCAAACGAAGCGGTTCGGGCGGTGATCAATGACCGGGGCGAAGTGGTTTCCTTCCAGGACAAGGGCTCGGGCAGGGAATACGCTGCCGGCGCCATGAACAGACTGCTGATGTTCAAGGACGTGCCCCGCAAATTCGATGCCTGGGACATCGATTCCAACTATGCCCTGCAGCCGGTGAAGCTGGAAGAGCCGGTCAGCATTCGAATCCTGGAGGACGGCGGACTGCGGGCAGTGGTGCGCGTTTCACGGCGGATTCAGAATTCCGCGTTCGAGCAGGACATTGTGCTGACCGCCGGCAGCCGCCGGCTGGACTTTGTGACCCGGGTCGACTGGCATGAACTGCACCGGCTGCTGAAGGTAGAATTCCCGGTGAATGTGCAGGCCATCGAGGGGATCAACGAAATCCAGTTCGGCTACATGAAGCGGCCTACCCATCGCTCCCGCCTGTATGACAGCGACCGCTTCGAGGTCTGCAACCAGCGCTACAGCGCCCTGTGCGATGAAAGCCACGGCGCGGCGGTGCTCAATGACTGCAAGTATGGCATCAGCATGAACGAAAACGCGCTGCAGCTCACGCTGCTGCGGGCCGCGGCCAGCCCGGAGATGCGGGCGGACAACGGGCAGCATACCTTTACCTATGCCTTTACCGCCTGGGAGGGGAGCCTGATGGACAGCCCCGTGGTGCGGGAAGCCTACGACCTGAATGTGCCGATGCAGACGATACCCGGCACCTGCGCTTCCTTCAGCGCCTTCCGGACGGACGCGCCCAATGTGTTCATTGATACGGTCAAGCCGGCGGAGGATGGCAGCGGCGATGTGATCCTGCGCCTCTACGAGGCTAAGCGGGCAGATACCTGCTGCCGCCTGACGGCGGATGTGCCCATGGCGGAGGCCTGGACGTGCGACCTGCTGGAAAACCCGCAGAACCGCCTGAATCTGCGAAGCGATGCCCTGCACTTCCATCCCTTTGAGGTAAAGACAATCCGGATCAGACCGCTGAAATGAGGCGCGGCTTTGGATTCCCTGCCTTGCACAGGCGGGCTGATCCATGCTATCATGAGGCGCTGACGGCCGGGAGAGACCCGGAAGAAATGATAACCGGTACGGAAAGAGAAAAATGGGAAAGATAGTAGTTATCGCGGAAAAGCCCAGCGTGGGCCGGGACATTGCCCGGGTTATCGGATGCCGGGACCGGGGGGACGGATGCCTGATCGGAGACAGGTATATCGTGACCTGGGCCGTGGGGCATCTGGTGACCCTCGCGGAACCGGACGAGCTGGACGAAAAATATAAGAAATGGTCCTTCGCGACCCTGCCGATTCTGCCGGAGGAGATCCCGCTGAAGGTGATCCGGCAGACCAGCAAACAGTTTACCATCATCAAAAAACTGATCAACGACGGGGATACGGATTCCCTGATCTGCGCCACCGATGCGGGACGGGAAGGAGAGCTGATTTTCCGTTACATCTATGAAAAGGCCGGATGCAAAAAGCCCTTCAGCCGGCTCTGGATCAGCTCCATGACCGACGAAGCCATCTCGGAGGGATTCCGGAACATTCGCCCGGGGGCGGATTACGACGGGCTGTATGCCAGCGCCAGATGCCGCAGCAAGGCGGACTGGCTGGTGGGAATGAACGCCAGCCGGGCCTTTACCCTGAAGTATGATACGCTGCTGAGCGTGGGCCGGGTCCAGACGCCGACGCTGGCCATCCTCGTGAAGCGCAGGAAGGAAATCGAGGAGTTCAAGCCGGAGGATTACTGCACACTGCAGGCGAACTTCGGAGACTATACGGGAACCTGTTTCCGGGAAAAATGGAACCCGGATACGCATATTCCCCAAAGGGCGGAGGCGGAGGAAATCGCTGCGGCCGTCCGGGGAAAGCCGGCGGAGGTCATCCAGGCGGAAACGACCCGGAAGACAGAACCGCCGCCCCAGCTGTATGACCTGACCAGCCTGCAGCGGGACGCCAACAAGATGCTCGGATTCACGGCGGACAAGACGCTGAAGATCGCCCAGAGCCTGTATGAAACCCACAAGGCGCTGACCTATCCCAGAACTGACAGCCGGTACCTGCCGCCGGACATGATTCCCCGGGTGGTCCAGACCATGAAACTGCTGCCGGGGGCCTATCAGCCCTTCGTTCCGGGGGCTCTGCGGGACGGGAAGCTGCCCGTCAGCAAGCGGACCATTGACGCCTCGAAGGTGACGGATCACCATGCCATCATTCCCACCAACAAGAGGGTGGATCCCGCAAAGTTCAGCCAGGACGAGCAGAAGCTGTATGACCTGGTGGCCCGGCGGATGCTGGCGGCTTTTTACCCGGCCTGCGAATATGACGCGACCAGGGTTGTGACCCGGACGGAAGGATACGACTTCCGGACCAACGGCAAGGTGGTTCTGGTTCAGGGATGGCACGAGGTGCCGCCGCTGGATCCGGCCTTTGTGAAGGCGCCCTCCTCCCGATCGAAAAAGAAGGAGGATGAGGAGGAGGCCACCCTGCCTCCGCTTCAGGCCGGAGACCGGCGGACGGTGCAGGAGACAAAGATCAAAGAGGACAAAACCAAGCCTCCGGCTCCGCATACGGACGCCAGCCTGCTTTTCGCCATGGAAACCGCCGGAAAGGAGCTGGAGGACGAGGAGCTGGTCCGTCAGATGAAGGGCAGCGGAATCGGCACGCCGGCGACCCGGGCCGCGATTATCGAGCGCCTGCTGCAGGTCGGATACGCCCAGCGGAAGGGAAAGACCCTGCAGGCGACAGAGAAGGGCGTCCGGCTGATCGAGCTGATGCCCAACGAGATCGCCAGCCCGGAGATGACGGGAAAATGGGAGCTCGCGCTGCATGACATCACGGACGGGAAACAGGATGCCGGCCGGTTCCTGGAGGGCATCAACCGCATGTGCGCCTTCCTGGTGAACTACGCCAGGGACAATCAGACCAGCGTGGTATTTCCTGAGGACGAACACAGGAAGGGCAGAGGACGGGGCAAGGGCGGAGCCGGCACCGGAAAGATCCTGGATGGCACGGTATGCCCCCTGTGCGGAAAGGGAAAGCTGCGGGAAAGCCCCCTGGCCTTCAGCTGCACGGAACAGGGATGCAAATGCACCATCTGGAAGGATATGCTGCAGCGGGGGGGCGGACCGGCGATCGACGAAAGGCTGCTCCGGCTGATTCTGGAGAAGAAGCAGCTGCGGGGCTCCAGCGGTACCATCGTGCTGCAGGAGGGCTGGATGAGATTTTACGCCAATGGAGCGGAGGCCCCTGCGGTCAGCCGCTCCCTGGCTTATGAGAAAAAAGCGTAACGGAAAGGAATGATCGAAACCATGGCGGAAAAGATCAGAAAAAGGGAAGAAATCGAAAGCCGGTACAAGTGGAACCTGACGCATATCTACGCGTCGGACGAGGACTGGCAGAAGGATTATGAAAAGGTCGGCAGCATGATCGGCAGCGTGGCCTGCTGGCAGGGTCAGGTGGAAAAGGATCCGAAAGCGGCCATCCGAGCCTTCTTTGAGCTGCAGAAGAAGCTGCTGCCCGTTTATGAATACGCCTTCCTTCGGAAGGAAACGGACAACGCGGATCCGGCGGCCCAGGGACTGAAGGACCGGGCGATCCGGCTGCTGGTGCAGGCCCAGACCGCCGGAGCTTTCCTCGAGCCGGAGCTGCTGGGGCTGAAGGAGGAAACCCTGAAGGCCATCGCGGCGGATCCGGAAATGGCGGACTATGACGCCTATCTGCGGACGCTGATCCTGAACAAGGCGCATACCCTGAGCGCGGACCAGGAACAGCTGATCGCCATGATGGGCGAGGTGGCGGAGGCGCCGGACGCAATCTTCACCTCGCTGACGACAGCCGATCTGAAGCTGGCGCCGGTCCAACTGCCGGACGGATCCAGCCAGGAGCTGTCGGAAGGAAACTATTCCACCTTCATTCATGACCGGAACAGGGATGTCCGGGCCCAGGCCTTCCGGAACCTGATGAACGGTTATGATGCCTTCGGCAATACGATCGCCTCCACCTACGGTGCCAGCGTCAAAAAGGATCAGTTTATGGCGGAAAGCCATCGCTACGCCAGCGCCCGGGAAGCCGCCATGGCCCCTCTGGAGATCCCGGAAGAAGTATACGACAACCTGATCAGCGTGATCCATGAAGCGCTGCCCGTGCTGCAGGAGTATCTGAAGCTGCGGAAAAAGGTGATGGGGCTTGACGAACTGCATATGTACGATCTGTATGTGCCCATGGTGGAAGGCTTCGACATGAAGCTGCCCTATGAGGAAGCCTTCGACCTGGTGCTGAAGGGGCTGAAGCCCATGGGAGAGGACTATCTGGAAAAGCTGCGGGAAGCCCGGGATCAGGGATGGATCGACGTATATCCCAGCCAGGGCAAGAGCAGCGGCGCCTTCAGCGCGGGGGACCTGGCGGAGGTGCATCCCTATGTGCTGCTGAACCACAATGACAATCTGGACAGCGCCTTCACCATCGCCCACGAGCTGGGCCACAGCATGCATTCCTTCTTCAGCAACACGAACCAGCCATTCCCGAAGAACGATTACAGCCTCTTTGTCGCGGAAGTGGCCAGCATCTGCAACGAATGCGTGATGATGCGGTATCTGCTGCAGACCATGACCGGGAAGGAAGCCCAGGCCTATCTGCTGAACCATTTCCTGGAGCAGTTCCGGACTACCTGCTTCCGCCAGACGATGTTCGCCGAATTCGAAAAGATCAGCCACGAGATGGCGCAGCAGGGCATTCCGCTGACGAAGGAAAGCCTGAGCGAAAAATATTATGAGCTGAACAAAATCTATTACGGCGAAAGCTGCGAGGTGGATCCGGAGATTGCGGCGGAATGGATGCGCATTCCGCATTTCTACCGGGCTTTCTATGTCTATGTTTACGCGACCGGCCTCTGCGCCGCGGTAAGCCTGAGCGAGAAGATCCTCCGGGAGGGGGAGAGCGCCGTGCGGGATTACAGGAAATTCCTGAGCGCCGGCTGCAGCGTTCCGCCTATTGAAGCGCTGAAGCTGGCCGGGATCGATATGAGCTCGCCGGAACCGCTGCGCCAGGCGATGCGGGTATTCAGGGAGACGGTGGACCGGATGAAAGAGGTGCTTTCGTGAGCCGGATAGGCATAATGACCTTTCTGCATAACGGCAATTACGGCAGCAGCCTGCAGGCCTACGCGCTGCAGCGGGTTATCCGGGATATGGGGCATGACTGCGAGCATATTGACTACCAGCCCGGCATCCCGGAAAAGACGCTGAACCTGATACGGTGCGGGAACAGCCCCAGGCTGCTGCTGGATGGCCGGAAAAAAAGAAAGGTCCGGGGAGATCAGGCGGGGATGCAGGGAAAGTATGAAGCGATCCGGAGCTTTTACGGACGCCGGATGCATCTGAGCCCGGTCTGCCGGAGCCGCGGGGATCTGCGGAAAATCAGCGGGCGGTATGATCTGCTCCTGGCCGGGAGCGATCAGATCTGGAATCCGGTCTGGCTGAACCCTGCCTATTTTCTGGATTTTGCGGATCCGGAAATGCCCCGGATCGCCTACGCGGCCAGCCTGGGGATCAGCGTTGTGCCCGGAGCGCGAAAGCAGCGGCTTATTCGCAGGATGACCGCGCTGTTTGACGCGGTCTCCGTGCGGGAGGAAGAGGGCGCGAGACTGATGGTTTCCATGACCGGAGAGCGGCCTCCGGTGATGCCGGATCCGGTATGCCTGCTGCGCAGAACGGAATGGGAAGAGCTGACGGCCCCCGCTCCGGAGGGGGATCCCTATCTGCTGTGCTATTTCATCGGGGAAAATCCGGAATACTGGAAGCGGGTCCGGGAGCTGCGGGAAAAAACCGGGCTGCGGGCGCTGGTCATTCCGGTGACGGAGGAGGGATACGCCCAGGCGGACCTGGAGCTTCTGGACGGAGCGGGGCCGGAGGAATTTCTGGGGGCGGTGGCCGGCGCGGAAATGATCTGCACGGACAGCTTCCACGGACTGGCCTTCGGAACCATTTTTGAAAAGAAGACGGATCTGATCCGGAGATACCGGGATACGGATCAGGAAAGCAAGAACAGCCGGGTGGATCACTTCCTTCGGGAAATCCGGGATAAGGGCCTGGAGACCATGCGGAAGGAAGGTCTCACGTGGCTGAAGGATCAGCTGAACCGGGAGGGGAGCCCCTCGGAAGACTGAAGGGATCAGCCGGAACGGAACTTCAGAAAAGGAAAAGCCCGCCTGTTCGCACAAACAGGCGGGCTGATTTTCCTTTGGGAAACTTACGCTTCTTCCTGAACCCGAATCTTGGGCAGGGCACGCTGCACATTGCCGCTGCGGAGGCAACGGGTGCACACGTTCATCCGACGGGCATTTCCGTTTACCATGACACGGACGCTCTGCACATTGGGCGCCCAGATGCGATGGCTCTTGCGGTTGGAATGGCTGACGTTGTTGCCATTCAGCGTGCCCTTCTCGCAAATCTCACAAAACTTACCCATGGAAATCCTCCTCCTTATGGAGAGTCGCACATCAAGCCTTGCCATGATATCACGCATCGAAGGAAAATGCAAGCGTTTTTTCAAGCTTTCAGCCGAAAAACACCTGGCCCATCCTGGTAATCCGGCTCTGCATCAGACAGCCCTGCTTCCGGACAGAACGAACCCGCTGCCATTTAGGCAGATGACGGGTGGCCAGATAGTCATCCACGGTCTTTTTCGCTTCGGCGGGAAGGGCGTCTCCGAAGGCCCGGCGGAAAGCTTCGGCATGGGTGTAGGTCAGCTCGACGCGGGCCCTGGCCTTGTCCTTTTCCTTCAGCGCCCGCAGCGCGCGCCGGACCAGGGAAGCGCGGCTGGCGCCGATGGTGTTGGTTTCATGCTGACGGTACCTGGTCAGGGGCTGATTCACAAAAACCACGCGGCCGAAGGCGGCGGCTGTCAGGGCGATAAACCAGTCATGCATGAACATCAGGGAGGCATCGCCATGGCGCGCGACAAGCTCCGCCAGCGGACGGTTCAGCAGCATCATGCAGCCCGTGGCGTTATTCTGCACCAGCAGGCGGTTGAGCTGAACAGCGCCGGGATCCCAGCCCTGCAGCTGAAAAAAGCTGGGAGCAAGCATGCGTCCTTCCGGATCGATGATAGAGGCATCGGAGTGAACCAGCAGGGGAAGACCTGTGTCCCGGCCCGGACCGCTGACGGCATCCAGATACGCCTGCTCCAGCGCGGCCACTTTTTGCGGTTCCCAGATATCGTCCTGGTCGCAGAGGAGCATCAGATCGGCATCGGCCTGGCGCAGCAGGGAAAGGAAGTTCCCCGCAGCCCCCAGATGCCGGCCCTGCTCCGCGGCGGGGCGGAAGCGGGAATCCCTGCGGGACCAGGCGTCCAGAAGCGCCGCGGTTCCGTCCCCGGATCCGTCATCCTGCCAGAGCACTTCAAAATCCTGCCGGGTCTGGCCGGACAGGGAAGCCAGCTGGTCCGGAAGATATTTTTCTCCCTGATAGGCTGCCAGAAGGATCATCGTCTTCACCAGCTGACCCCCCACTTCAGGAAATACTTGCAGACGGAACGGATCTGACGCATGCGGCCCTTCATGGTGCGGGTGTTTTCCCGCGCCCAGCGGTGGGTGACCGTCATATCCGGATGATAAACGATGCTGCCGAGATTCTGCTCCAGAACCCGGCGGGACAGATCGCTGTCCTCCTGATACAGAAAGAAACGGGGATCAAAGCCTTCCAGCTTCTGGAAAACGGAGGTTCTGATCAGCAGGAAGCAGCCGGTGGCGAACTCGACGGGGATGGGGGAGCGGACATCCAGGTCAGCCAGGGTAAAATCCTCCCGCCAGCGGCGGAAAATTCCCCCCAGGGATTCCAGCAGGCCGCCGAGAAGATAGTGCACGGAGATCCTTTTCTTGGGAAGATACTGCTCGGAGCCGTCTTCGTTCAAAACCCGGGGTGTCAGAATGGCAATGTTCGGATGGGCGTCCATGTAGGAAACCATCCGGGGCAGAAGATCCGGTTCGAAGGTGACATCCGGATTCATTATCAGGTGATAGCGGCTTTGCAGATAGGGCAGAACGGCATTGTTGGCCCGCCCGAAGCCGATGTTTCCCTTTTGGGGAAGGATGGTCACCCCGGGAAACTTCCACTGCAGCTTGTCCGCGGTGATTTCCTCCGGGGAATTATCGCTGAGATACACGGCGACCTCGATCCTTGAGTTTTCAAGGCAGCGGAGCGCGTCGAAGACTTCATCGCCGCAGTGATAGAGGACGACACAGGCGGACAGGGGAGAAAGCATGTGAAGACCTCCTTTCTGATTTGCCCGCAGCATATTCTGCGCAGCCCGGCCGCCTGGGAAACCGCCTGGCGGCCGGCGCGAATACAATTATTCTACAATTGAAAGCAGCGTTTGTCCAGAAAAGTATGGAAATTTGACGATAGCGGTGCTATACTCTATCCTGGGACGGAAGGAACCGGTCCCGATGATATTGACGGAAGAAGGTTTTGATTCTGAGTAGATTTGCGGTTTTTGTAGATTTGGAGAACTGCGGCGCCAAGGTGGAAACGCTGAACAGCATCCTGGAGAAGGTGAAGATCCGGGGAGATATCCTGCTGGGCAAGGTTTACGGATATACGGACAAGTTCAGCGACCTGAAGCCCGTTTTGCTGAGCAACACCTTTACGGTGGTGCCCAGCCTGCGGTACGGGATTTCCCAGAAGAACAATGCCGACATCCAGCTGGTAATTGACGCGCTGGAGGTGGCTTACAAGAATGAATTGATTGACAGCTTCTGCATCGTGTCCGGTGACAGCGACTATACCCCGCTGGTCGGCCGGCTGAAGAGCATGGGCAAGTTTGTTCTGGGCATCAGCCGCAGCGAGGCGGCCAGCACGATTTTCATCAATGCCTGCAACGAATTCCAGTTTCTGGAAAGCGTACGCAAGAGCAAGGTAGAGAAGACCAAGAAGCAGCGCCAGACCCCTGCCAATGAGGAAATGGCGGACGAGAGCGAGCTGAACAAGCTGCTGACGACGGTGCTGGAGGAGCACAACGATGAGATGTACGCCAGCGAGCTGAAGGGCGTGCTGCTGCGCCTCCGGCCGGACTTCAACGAGAAGAGCTACGGCTGCGCATCCTTCTACCGGCTGCTGACCAAGCTGGCCCGGCAGTTCGGGGATATAAAGGTGTTCAACGACAATTACAACGTGACGGTGAGCCTGACCAGCGGAGAAAACGGAGAAGCCATTCCTCAGCTGAACAAGGACAACTGGAAGGAAGCATTCCGGGCGCAGATCCAGGCCTACAAGGAAGGCGGATTCGACCGGGTCAATCCTTCCATCCTGAAAGCGGACATCATTACCGCCTATCCGGACTTCAATGAGCGGGCCATCGGCTTCAAACGCTTCAGCGATGTCATGAAACAGCTGGAAAAGGACGGCATTATTGCCATCGAGATGGATGAACAGAAAACGATGCTGATCAAGCTCCTGTAAAGGGAGGAAAGCGGATTGAAATATCTCCGAAGAGGGGTCTGGTATATTGCCAGCCGGCTTTTCCTGATCTGCCTGATCGCCGGAATCGGGATCACCGTGTTTTACTACGCGATGAACCTGAGCAATATTCAGGTCATTCTGAAGGACGGAATGGCGGCCCGGGCGAAGGTGATCATGGGCATGGATGAGGATGAAAATGTCCTGTCACGGTACTTTCAGAGCGCGTGTCTGGCGTCGGATGAGGTTTTGACGGCGGCGCAGAACGGGAATTCCGCGTACAGCGACTATAATGTCCGCGGCATTGACCACCGGCTGAATATGGGCTTTCTGTGGACATGGCCCTGGGATACGGCTGTCAGGCTGAGTATTGACGAAAGCATTCCGCGCATTGACGGGCGCGTCAAGGGCACCCGGGCGGAGGAGGTCATCGCGAAGCGGGGAGCCGGAGCGGTGTATCCGCCTGAATGGCCGGATGCCCAGTACCGGGTGGGCCTGGTCAAGGAAAACGGGCAGTGGAAAATCCGCAGCCTGATGCTGATCAGCGAATAAAAAACAGGGCTGACCGGCGAATAAAATGGATTGACTTTTCCGGGATAAACGGGGTATAATTTCCGGTGGTGAGTCAGTCGTAAATCATACGAATGAAAAGGAGGGAATGTCATGGACGCTGGGAGTAGCAGCGGCACACCGGTCGGGCGAAGACGGCGGAACCGGGATGCCATGGCATTCCTGTTCTGAATAACAGCTGTTGTACCGTGCGGAGCTTCGGGGACGGGCGTTTTTTCATGCCCCTGTTTCCCTGATCTTCCGTTAACCTGACCGCGAGCCGGCTACCCAGGACCGCATTTCAGTGCGGCGAAGGGTTTCCCGAAAGGGATTCCTCATCAGATTATGAAGGAGGAAAGACCGTATGGCGGAGCATAATGTTACTGTAGAAAACACCTTACAGGTTCTGCTCAGTGAAAAAAAGTATACCACCATCCGCGACATTCTGATCACGATGAATCCGGCGGATATTGCCGCCGTTTTTACCGGGGTTGCGAAGGAGCAGCAGCCGCTGCTTTTCCGTCTGCTGCCCAAGGAGCTGGCAGCGGAAAGCTTTGTTGAGATGGAGAGCGAGGATCAGGAAACCCTGATCCGGGGCATCAGCGACAGCGAGCTGAAGCAGGTGATGGACGAGCTGTACGTGGATGACGCGGTGGACATCGTGGAAGAGATGCCGGCCAACGTCGTCCAGCGGATTCTGGCCCAGAGCGATCCCCAGATGCGGAAGGAGATCAACGAGATCCTTCAGTATCCGGAGAATTCAGCCGGTTCAGTCATGACGACGGAATACGTCAGCCTGAATCCCAATATGACTGTCGGGGACGCGATTCTGCGGATCCGCCGGACCGGCGTGGACAAGGAAACCATTTATACCTGCTATGTGCTGAAGAACCGGCTTCTGGTCGGCACGGTTTCGGTGAAGGCCCTGCTGCTTGCGCAGAGCGACATGCAGACGATCGAAAGCGTCATGGATACGGGCGGAAACCTGATTACGGTGACCACCCATACCGACCAGGAAGAAGTTGCCCGGATGATGCGAAAGTACAACCTGCTGGCTATTCCTGTCGTGGACGGGGACAACCGGATGGTCGGAATCGTGACCTTCGACGACGCCATGGACGTCATGGAGGATGAGACCACCGAGGACATGGAAATCATGGCCGGCATGACGCCCAGTGATAAGACCTATCTTCGGTCTTCTCCCTGGGATCTGTTCAGACACCGGATTCCCTGGCTGGCGCTGCTGATGGTTTCCGCCACCTTTACCGGGCTGATTATTACCAGCTTTGAAGAAGCCCTGGCAGCCCAGGTGGCGCTGACCGCGTTTATCCCCATGCTGATGGACACCGGCGGCAATTCCGGATCCCAGAGCTCCGTGACGGTGATCCGCGCCCTGAGCCTGAATGAACTTGAATTCAGGGATCTGCCGAAGGTCATCTGGAAAGAAATCCGGACCGCGGTGTTGTGCGGCATTGCGCTGGCGGTGCTCTGCTTCGGAAAGATTATGCTGGTGGACCGGCTGATGCTGGGCAATGGGGAAGTGACCGTGATGGTGGCTGCCGTAGTCTGCCTGACCATGGCGGTGACGATTCTCTGCGCCAAGATTGTCGGATGCAGCCTGCCCATGATTGCGAAAAAGCTTGGCTTTGATCCGGCGGTCATGGCCAGCCCGTTCATTACGACCATTGTGGACGCGCTGAGCCTGCTGGTATATTTCGGAATTGCCAAGGCGCTGCTTTCCCTGTAGCGCAGGGCGGGCGACGGGAAGATTTGTGCAGGAAGCGGGGGGCCGAAGTGCCGGTCCCCCGGGTTTATTGTCAGGACCAAAGAACGCAGACGGAGGAGAAGCATGGCATCCAGCACCCGGAAAAACGCGATGTACAATGTGGCCTACCGCCTGTTTTCTGTGCTTTTGCCCCTGGTTACAGCCCCGTATCTTTCCCGGACGGTCGGCCCGGAAGGTGTGGGGCTTTATTCGCGCGCATGGAATATCAGCTACATCTTCTGCCTGGCGGCCATGCTGGGGCTGAATGACTACGGCGTACGGGCGATCGCCCGGACGCGGGATGACCCGAAGGAGCTGAACAGAACCTTTTCCGCCATCTGGCAGATGCAGCTGATGGTGGCGGGCTTTCTGACGGTGCTCTGGCTGGGATATGTGTTTTTCGTCGCCGGGGAGGAGAAGGAAATCGCGTTCCATCTGACGCTGATGAGCGTCAGCTGCCTGGTCAGCTTTGACTGGTGTCTGATGGGGCTGGATATCTTCCGGCCGATCGCCCTGCGGAATACCTTCGTGAAAACGGCTGCCGCGGTCTGCGTCTTCGTGTTTGTGCATGAGAAGAACGATCTGTGGATCTACGGCCTGGTGTGGAGTCTGGCAACGCTGGCGGGGAACCTGAGCTGTCTGCCAAGCCTGCGGGGGAAGGTCCGGTACACCCGGGTTCCGCTGCGGGAGAGCCTGAAGCATCTGGCGCCCTGCGCGGTGCTGTTCATTTCGGTCATGGCGGTGAATGTCTATCGGACCATGGACAAGGTGATGGTCAGCGGCATCGCCGGGCTGGAACAGAACGGGCAGTATGAGAATGCGGAAAAGATCATCTACTGCCTCAGCGGCTTCATTTCCGCCATCGGGACCGTGATGATGCCCAAGATCAGCCACATGCAGAAGCAGGGAAGAATCGGAGAAATCAGGGAGCACATCGGCAGGAGCATGAATCTGATCCTGTGCATGGTCTGCGCCATGGCCTTTGGCGTGGCCGCGGTGGCGGATCGCTTTGCCCCGCTGTTTTACGGAGAGGAATTTGCATATGCCGGCACGCTGATGGCGCCCCTGGCCATGACGCTGATCATGATCGGGTTTGCCAATGTGATCCGGACCCAGTGGGTGCTGCCGCAGGGGCGGGACTCCATCTTCGTCCGGAGCGTTTGCGCCGGGGCGGCAGTCAACCTGGCGGTGAACGCCTGCCTGATTCCCGGCATGAAGAGCATGGGCGCGGTCATCGGAACCCTGATGGCGGAGATGACGGTGCCGACGGTACAGTATCTGCTGCTGCGAAAAGAGCTTCCCTACAGGCGTTATCTCGGATACACGGGCGTCTATATGCTGATCGGCGCCGCCATGCTGCTGTGCGTACGGGGAGCCGGAAAAATCATACCCTGGGGCGGCTGGGCCGGCCTGGGAGTTCAGGTGCTGGTCGGAATCTCTGTTTACGGGATACTGACGCTTCTCTACTGGAAGCTGTCCGGATTCCGGCCCGGCTCCGGGCTTCTCCGGAAAATATCGGGCGGGCACGGAAAAAAGGCTTGACGTTCACCGGAGAGAGTGATAAAATCCACCTAATTTCATACAAAGGCTGTGACGAAGACGGGACAGCGGGACGCCCCGCAGAGAGCCGGGTATGGTGTGAACCGGCGGGCTGAAGCTTCATCCTATCCCTTCCGAGCCGGAAAGCCGAAAGGTTTTGTCCCAGTAGGTTTTCCCGTGAATGCTGCGTCAACGCATAGGGCATGAATGTGCCTGAAGTGGCGTGCCTGGCACGCAATTTGAGTGGTACCGCGAGTCTGAAGACCCGTCTCAAAGCTGAGACGGGTCTTTTTATTCGGATGCCGGCAGGGATCAACCGCCCCTGGCCTGCCGGACAATCCCCGGGGCAGACAGAATGAAAAGGAGAAAGGGACCATGCAGACTCAGACCGACCTCAGTCAGCTCAGCGCCATCGCTTCCCGCGTCCGGGAAATGCGTGAAATCATGGGATGGACCCAGGAAGAAATGGCGGAAAAGACGGAAGTTTCCCTGGAGGATTACCTGCGCTATGAAGCGGGCCGGACGGACATGCCTTTTACCTTTATCTACAAGTCCGCGCAGGCCTTCAACATGGAGCTGACGGAGCTGCTGGAAGGTCATAACGCCTTCCTGTCCTCCTATACGGTTACCCGCCGGGAAAAAGGAGAGTCCACCGCCCGGGAGGAAGGAATCGCCATCTCCAACCTGGCGCCGAAATTCAAGGACAAAAAAGCGGAGCCCTACTGGGTTCGCTATGAGTATTCCGAAAAACAGCAGAATGAGCCGATTCATCTGACCACGCACCACGGGCAGGAGTTTGACCTGATCCTGCAGGGCAGCCTGAAGGTGCAGGTCGGCGACCATACAGAGATTCTGCATGAGGGCGACAGTATCTATTACAACTCTTCTCTGCCCCATGGAATGATCGCGGTGGACGGGAAGGACTGCGTATTCTGCGCGATTATCCTCCCCGGCGAGCCGGAAGAGGAAAAGCAGGAAACCGCTGTGCTGCCGCAGATCCGGCAGGAGACGCACCTGATCGCGGAAAAGTTTGTCGAGACCGTGGAGGACGAACAGGGCCGGCTGCAGAAGATTCAGTTCCGGAACACGGAGACCTTCAACTTCGGCTTCGATATCGTGGACGAGATTGCCCGGGCCTATCCGGACAAGCTGGCCATGCTCTATGTGGACAGGAACCACCGGGAGCAGCGCTTCACTTTCAAGGAGATCAAGGACGCGTCCAACCAGGCCGCCAACTACTTCACTTCCCTGGGCATTCAGCGCGGGGACCGGGTCATGCTGGTGCTGAAGCGGCATTACCAGTTCTGGTTCTCCATGGTAGCCCTGCACAAGCTGGGCGCCATCGCCATCCCGGCTACCAACCAGCTGAAGGAGCACGACTTTGAATACCGGTTCAACGCGGCGGGCGTGAAGGCTATCGTCTGCACCGGGGACGGGGATACCGCCGAGATTGCGGAAAGGGCGGCGGCCAAATGCCCCAGCGTGAAAACCCTGATCATGGTCAACGGCACCCGGGAGGGGTGGCATGATTTCAACGCGGAATATCCGCTGTTTACCCGCCGCTTCCGCCGTCAGCCCGACAGCTCCTGCGGCGATGATACGGCCCTCATGTTCTTCACCTCCGGCACCACCGGCAACCCCAAGATGGCCGCCCACAAGCATACCTATGCCCTGGGACACTATGTAACGGCCCGGTACTGGCACTGCTGCGAGCGGGACGGCCTGCACCTGACCATCTCGGACACGGGATGGGGCAAGTCCCTCTGGGGCAAGCTTTACGGCCAGTGGCTCTGCGAGGGCGCGGTGTTTGTGTATGATTTCGACAAGTTCGACGCAGCGGACATCCTGCCCATGTTCAAGAAGTACAATATCACAACCTTCTGCGCGCCGCCCACCATGCTGAGAATGTTCATCAAGGTGGATCTGTCCAGATACGACCTGTCCTCCATCCATCACATGACCACCGCCGGCGAGGCGCTGAATCCGGAGGTGTACCGGCAGTTTGAAAAGGCAACCGGCCTGAAGATCATGGAGGGCTTCGGCCAGACGGAAACCACCCTGACCATCGGCAATCTGTACGGCACGGTGCCGAAGATCGGCTCCATGGGCAAGGCCAGCCCGCAGTTCGACGTGGATATTGTGGATCCGGACGGCAATCCCGTCGCCAACGGCGAGGTGGGCGAAATTGTCATCCATACGGACAAATCCATTCCCTGCGGCCTGTTCCGGGAATACTATCTGGACGAAGAGAAGACGAAGGAAGCCTGGCACGACGGGCTGTACCACACCGGCGATACCGCCTGGCGGGATGAGGACGGCTACTTCTGGTATGTCAGCCGGATCGACGATGTAATCAAGTCCTCCGGATATCGGATCGGGCCGTTCGAAATCGAAAGCGTGATCATGGAGCTGCCCTATGTGCTGGAGTGCGGCGTCTCCGCCGAGCCGGACGATATCCGCGGCCAGATCGTGAAGGCCTCCATCGTGCTGACGGAGGGCACGGAGGGCACGGAGGAACTGAAGAAGGAAATTCAGCAGTATGTGAAGATGCATACGGCTCCTTACAAGTATCCCCGGAAAATCGTATTCCGGAAGGAGCTTCCGAAAACCATTTCCGGAAAGATCCAGCGGAACCTGCTGTAAGGGGAATGCAGCAAAGACAGCCTGCGCAAGAGGGGAGACGTCCGGTTTCGGACGCCTCCCTTTCCATAGGCGCGAAACAGGCGCGAACGAAAACGCAGCGGCAGGCAGTCTGCGCGCAGGGAAAGGGCGATATTTGCCGCTGAGCGCTCCGAAACGGACGGAATTGCTTGCGCGGAGCGTGTTTTCATGATACAATCATTCCGCTGTGTTTTTTCAGGAAATGACGGCCCTGGCATTCGGGGGAATGCGAAGAGGGTAAGGGCCGGCGGAGGATTGAATGAGTATTCTGGATTTTGTCATGCTTCTGGGTGGAGTGGCGATGTTCCTTTACGGAATGTCGCTGATGGGAGACGGGCTGAAAAAGGTGGCCGGCAACCGGCTGGAGCTGATTCTGTTCCGTCTTTCCAGCACACCGCTCAGGGGCATTTTGCTTGGTACGGGGGTTACGGCGGTTATTCAGTCCTCCTCCGCAACCAGCGTGATGGTGGTGGGCTTCGTCAACTCCGGGATGATGAAGCTTCGGCAGGCGATCGCGGTCATTATGGGCGCGGTAATCGGCACAAGCATTACAGGGTGGATTATCTGCCTTTCCAGCATGTCGGGAGGGGCTTCCTCCGCGCTGGAGCTGCTGAGTACGGAGTCCCTGAGCGCGATGACGGCTGTGGCAGCCATCCTGATGAAGACGATCGGGAAGAAGCAGAGCATCCGCCACGCGGCGGATATCCTGATGGGCTTCGCTATCCTGATGTTCGGCATGAAGACCATGAGCGGCGCGGTGTCCGTCCTTCGGGAGGATCCGGGCTTTATCTCCTTCCTGACCAGCTTTTCCAATCCGTTTCTGGGCATCCTGATCGGTATTGTCTTTACGGCGATTCTGCAGAGCGCGTCCGCGGCCGTCGGTATCCTGCAGGCCCTGTCCAGCACCGGATTGCTTACGCTGGAGACGACGCTGCCGATTATCCTTGGTATCGCTGTCGGCGCTTCAGTGCCTGTGCTGCTGTCCGGCATGGGATCCTCCCGGGAAGGAAAAAGAGCGGCCGTATCCTATCTGGTCATTGAAATTATCCGGGTGATTCTTTTCGCCGCTGTCTTCTACGGGCTGAACGCTTTCCTGCATTTCACCTTCCTGAGCCATGCGATGGACATGTTTTCCATCGCGCTGCTGAACACCTTCTTCCGGGTGGTCACCGTCGTTATTCTGGCGCCCTTCATCCCCCTGATTGAAAAACTGCTGGTCCGGCTGATCCCCGGCGAGGCGGAGGACGGGGAAACCACCCGGGATATGGACCGGCTGGAGGAGCGCTTTCTGGCTTATCCGACCCTGGCTGTGGAGCAGACCCGCCTGACCATCAACCGCATGGCGGAGCTGACACACCGGTCCATGAAGCTGGCGATTCAGCTGATGACCGAATTCTCGGACAAGGTCTATGCCGAGGTGGAAAATCTGGAGAGCGTAGTTGACCGGTATGAGGACAAGATCGGAAGCTATCTGATGAAGCTGACCGGGCGGGAAATGACGGACACCCAGAATCAGGCTGTCAGCCAGTATCTGCGCGCAATCACGGACCTGGAGCGCATCAGCGACCACTCCCTGAACATCGCGCAGCACGCACAGGAGCTGAACGAGAAAAAGATCGCCTTCTCGGACAAGGGACAGCGGGAGATGCAGAACCTGGTCGCCGCGATACAGGAAATCCTGGACATTACCTTTGAGAGCTTCCTGGATGACAATGTGGATCAGGCCTACCGGGTGGAACCGCTGGAGCAGGTGATTGACCGGGTATGCCGCCGGATGAAGGAAAAGCACGCGGCACGGCTCCAGAAGGGAAAATGCACCATCAGTCAGGGATATATCTTCAATGACCTGATTGTGGACTTTGAACGGGTCAGCGACCATTGCTCCAACATCGCGATCGTAATCGTGGAGCTGCTGAGCAACGCGCTGGACGTGCACGAGATGACGGAGTCCCTCCGGTCGGACAATCTGCACCGGTACGAGGATTTCTACGAGGAATACCGCCAGAGATATCTGCGGAAAAAGGACGAAGCGGAATGAAATGCCTCCCGGGGGTGGTCTGCCCGCCGGAGCGGCATTCGCGGCCGCGACGGAGGGGTGCCTCAGGACGGCCGTTTTCAGTGATCTGTATATATTGGGTTCATTCATAACCGGAGGAGGAAGTTTCATGCGCAGAGCAATCGGGATGCTGCTGGCGGCGGTGATGATGCTGATGCTGGCGCCCTGCGGGGCGGAGAGCGTGAAGGCGCCGGATTATGTGCTGGAGGGATATGACGCGGAAAGCTCCGGCCATGATTGGGTGACGAACCTGTTTTTCCAGCGTATGCAGGAGGAAACCGGAATCAGCTTTGAATTCCGCCAGTTCGGCAAGGAGGATACCTGGGCGGCCCGGAAGGAAGATATCATCGAAGGAAATGATCTGCCGGACGTGCTGTTCAAGGCCGGACTGACGGAGACGGAAACCCTGGCCATGGCGGAGAAAGGGATCCTGATTGATCTGAAGCCCTATCTGGAGGAATATGCCCCGGACCTCTGGGCGATTCTGGAACAGCATCCGGAGTACCTGGACGCCATTACGCTGCCGGACGGAACCATCCGGACGCTGCCCTGCGTCAACGAGCTGCCCGTGAACAACCTGATTTGGATCAACCAGACCTGGCTGAACAACCTGCATCTGGAGATGCCCTCCACCGCGGAGGAGCTGACGGAAGTGCTGCGGGCGTTCCGGGATCAGGATGCGAACCGGAACGGGAGAGCGGGAGATGAGGTGCCGCTGAGCGTGCTGGGCATGTGGGATCTGCGGTTCCTGGGGCATGCCTTCGGCATGGTGGATAACGACTACTATGTCTCAGCCAGGGATGGAAAGGTGACCTCTTCCCTGACCTCGGAGAACAATCTGGCTTTCCTGAACTGGCTCCATTTGCTCTGGGAGGAGGAGCTGATGAGCCATCAAAGCTTCAGCACGGCGGATTCCCTTCGCCAGGTGACGGACAGCAACGCCGCCATCACCTACGGCGTTTTCCTGTCCAATTCCCCCCTGACGGTGGTGCCCTCCAACGCCATGAGCCAGTACGTTGCCCTTGCGCCCCTGACCTGGGAGGGAAAGCAGGTTTACCGGGAGCTGCTGGGGCCCCTGACCCGGGGAACCTTTGCCCTCACCAGAACCTGCCCCGAACCGGAAAAAATGGTCGCCTGGGTCAACCGGCTGTACACCGAAGAGGGAAGCCTGCTGCTGCAGGTGGGCCGGGAAGGCGAGGAATACATCTGGCTGGAGGACGGTTCCTGGGAGTGGAACATGGATCTGCAGACCGTGGCCAGCGACGTGCTTCCCAACGCGACGCTGGGGGACGGCGGAGTTGCGCCCGGCATCGTGAAAATGGATTTCCAGGAGAAGTACGCGGACGCGGCTACAAAATCCATGATTCATGAAATGGGGAAGGTTCAGGCAGCGTCCGTACTGCCTTATCCGCTGGTCTATCTGTCCGCTGAGGACGCGGAAGCCATCTCTCGGCTGCAGGGCCGGATTGCGCCCTTCGCGGAAAAGAGGATGGCGGAATTCGTGACGGGAGATACGCCGCTGAATCCGGATACATTCCGGGAATTCAGCGAAGAGCTGGAACGGCTGGGGCTGAATGACATGATCGGCATCTGGCAGAAGTATGTGAAATAAACATTTCAGAGGACGCCGGTTTATCCGAAGGGACAAACCGGATCCTTTTTTTCAGAAAAAAGCAGAGGAGGGAAACGTAAAATGACCCTGAGCGAGAAAAGAATCTGTATGCTGAGCACGCCGGAGACGGAAGCCCATCTGGCCGATCTCTACGGAAAGGACGACGGGACGGTCCGCCGTCAGAAGGAACGGTATGCCGCCCTGATCAGGAGACATGCGGAAACCTTCGGAGAGAAGGAAGGGGTGGAGCTCTTCAGCGCTCCCGGCCGGACGGAAATCGGAGGCAACCACACAGACCACAACCGGGGGCGCGTTCTGGCGGCCAGCGTGAATCTGGATACCCTTTGCGCGGCTTCGCCCCGGGAAGATATGGCTGTGCATTTCCACAGCGAGGGCTATCCGGCTCTTACGGTGGATCTGAATGATACCGACCCCCGAAAAGAGGAGGAAGGGACGACAGCTTCGCTGATCCGCGGCGTGGCAGACGGAATGAAGCGGGCAGGATACCGGATCGGCGGGTTTGATGCCTGCGTCACATCCACCGTGGCCAGCGGCAGCGGCCTTTCCAGCTCCGCGGCGCTGGAAGTAATGCTGACGGCAGTGCTTGACGGGCTGTACAACCGTTTTGACATGCCCTTTACCGAGCGGGCGCAGATCAGCCGGCGGGCGGAAAACCTGCACTTCGGGAAGCCCTCCGGGCTGCTGGATCAGATGGCCAGCGCGGCAGGCGGGCTCGTGACGGTGGACTTTGCGGATGAAAAGAATCCCCGGGTGGAGGCCCTGCAGTATGATTTCGCGAAGAAGGGCTACGCGCTGGTTGTCGTCGCCACCGGCGGAAGCCATGCGGATCTGACGCCCCACTATGCCGCTGTGCCGAAGGAAATGCGGGAGACCGCGGCAGCCATGGGCCAGGAAGTGATGCGGGGGATTACGGCGGATGCGCTGCTGGACCGGATGGCCGATCTGCGGAAGAAGGTTTCCGACCGGGCAATCCTGCGCGGTTTCCATTTCGTGGCGGAAAACGATCGGGTGCCGGAGCAGGTCAGGGCGCTGAAGGAAGACCGGATCAGGGATTTCCTGGATCTGATTGTGGACAGCGGAAGATCTTCCTATATGTATCTTCAGAATATCTATGCCTCCAACGAGGACCAGAGCCTGAGCCTGGCCCTGTGCATGGCGGAAACCATGCTGAAGGGAAAGGGCGGATGGCGGATTCACGGCGGCGGATTTGCCGGAACCACCCTGAATTTTGTACCGCTGGACATGGTGAACCGTTTTGTGAGCAGAATGGAAGCGGCCTTCGGGGAAGGCGCCTGCCATGTACTGAATATCCGTCCGGCAGGGGCGGACAGAATTCGTTTCTGAGAGCTTTCAGGCTCCTTGACAGCGGCCCGGAGGAATGATATCATGCTTCCGGCAGAGCGGAAGCTCTGACTTTCGAGATACGGTCTTATGGAGCTTCTTCAGGGCAGGGTGAAAATCCCGACCGGCGGTATAGCCCGCGAGCCTTTTCCCGGATGGGAAGGGCTGATCCAGGTGAGATTCCTGAGCCGACAGTACAGTCTGGATGAAAGAAGAGCTACGGTGATACCATTTCGTATTTACCGCCCCTGAACAGCTTTTCAGCTTCAGGGGCGTATCCATTTTACGGAGGGTATTACACCATGACCGAAAAAAAACGTACCGCAGGCATTTTCACCACCTTCAACCTGACCCGGATGGCTTTGCTGGCCGCCATGGCGTCCGTCCTGTTTCTGGTCGAGATTCCCGTGGTGGCCTTCTACAAGCTGGATCTGAGCAACATTCCCGTGCTGCTGGGCGCCTTTTCCATGGGAACGGTTCCGGGGCTGATCATTCTGGCGGCCAAGAGCCTGATCGGCCTCCTGCATTCCTCCAGCGCCGGGATCGGCGAGCTGGCGGATTTCATCATGGGCGCTGCCATGATCGTGCCGGCTTCGGTGTTTTATCACCGGCACAAGACCCGAAAGAACGCCCTGATCGGGATGGCTGCCGGAACCCTGTGCATGGCGGTGATCAGCGTGCTGGTCAACAAATGGATCATGCTGCCCTTCTACATGGGCGCGTACCATATGGACATGAGCGGCATCCTGAGCTACGCGAACACGGCGGGAGTGGACAGCGAATGGAAGCTTCTGCTGATGATTACGGCGCCGTTCAATCTGCTGAAGGGCGCGGTGCTGAGCGCGGTTACGGGGCTTATCTACAAGCCTCTTTCCCCGCTGCTGCACGAGAAAGGAAACATAAGGTGATTTCAAACAGCGCGGAAGAAACCCGCAAACTGGGAGAAGAGCTGGCCGCGGATCTGCGGCCCGGGGACGTGATCCTGCTGGAAGGCCCCCTGGGGGCGGGAAAGAGCGAGCTGGCCAGAGGCATTGCCAGGGGGCTGGGCGTCCGGGAAACGGTGACCAGCCCCAGCTTTACCATTCTGAATGTGTACACCAGCGGAAGGCTGCCCCTGTACCATTTTGACTGGTACCGGCTGGAGAGCGAAGAGGAGCTGTATGAGCTCGGCCTGGAGGAATATCTGGGCGGGGACGGCGTTGCCCTGGTGGAATGGCCGGGCAGATGTCCGGACGCGCTGCCGGCGGACTTCGAAATGATTGAGATCATCCCCGAAGGGGAATGCCGGCGTACATTCCGGATCCGGACCCATGGAAATTTCCGGAAGCAGGCGGGGACATCTTCGGAAGGATTGGAAGGGAACAGGGAATGAATTTGCTGGTGGTGGATACATCGGGACCCGTATGCGGCGTGGCGGTGATGGACGGGGAGCACGTGTGGAGCGAATACACGGCCCAGAACCGGAATACCCACAGCGCCAGCCTGATGCCCATGGTGGAAAGAAGCCTGGAAAGCGCGGGGAAAACCCTGCGGGAGATGGACGCGCTGGCCGCCGTTACCGGACCGGGAAGCTTTACCGGCGTCCGGATCGGCGTGGCGACCGTAAAGGGACTGGCTCACGGCAGCGGAAAGCCCTGCATCGCGGTCAACGCGCTGGAAGCCCTGGCGGAGAGTACGGGCCGGATGGATTCAGACATGCTGATCTGCCCGATTCAGGACGCCCGGGCGGGCCAGGTATACGGCGCCTGCTTCCGAAACGGCTGCCGGCTGATGGCGGACGCGCCGATGAAGCTGGAGGACTATCTGGACGCCATCCGGAAGCTGGGGCCCGGACCTTATCTTCTGACCGGGGACGGCATGGCCGCGCACCGGGCGCGAATTCAGGAAATCCTGAAGGAGGAAGCTGCTTTTCCCGCTCCCGCCTTCTCCTTCCTCCGCCCTTCCGCGGCCGGGATGCTGGCGATCCGGAAGGGAACGCCCGTGAGCTATCTGGAACTGAAGGAGACGTATCTGCGTCCCCCGAACGCCGAAAAGAACAGGAAGCTTCTGGAGGCCATGCGCCATGAGTGAAGCGGTGATCCGGCGGATGCAGTACAGGGATGTGAAGCAGGTGGCGGCCCTGGAAGCGGCCACCTTTCCCAGGCCCTGGAGCGAAGACAGCTTTCGCCGGGAGGTGGAGGAAAACAAGGTGGCGCGGTATCTGGTGCTGGAGCAGGACGGCCGGATTCTCGGATATGCCGGCGCCTGGGTGGTGCTGGATGAATGCCACATCACCAACATTGCCGTGGCGGAGGATACCCGGGGACAGGGATACGGCAGAAGGCTGATGGAAAGCCTGATGCAGTATGTGAGCAGCCTGGGGGCAGCCTGGGCGGACCTGGAAGTCCGGGTCAGCAATATCCGGGCCCAGAAGCTGTATCAGAGTCTGGGCTTTGTTTCCATCGGAAAGCGCAAGCGCTACTATGAGGACAATGGGGAAGACGCGTATCTGATGGTCTGTGAGCACATGCCGGACGCGGACCCGGATTTTGAGGAAGAACCCGTGGAGCCGGAGGAACGGACGGCGGACTGAAGAGGAGAAGAATGGGAAAGAAGCTAATCTGGTCATTGCTGGCCGCGCTGATGCTGACGCTGGCCCTGGGAGCTGCTTCGGCTGAAGAGGCGCCGGATCTGACGGGGGAGTGCACCTTCAGGCTGTGCTCCACAGGACGGCGGGCCTCCACGATGACGGACGGAAAGTACACCACCTACTGGGAGAGCAACAAGATCAGGCATCCCTACGTCACGATTACCTCGGATACCCCGATGTACGGGCTGTATCTCTGCTTCCGCCAGATGCCTCAATCCTTCGAGATCCAGGTGCAGGAAACCCGGGAGGGGCAGGAAAGCGAATCCGAATGGGTGACCCTGATGCCCGGCGATACCAGATTCCAGCATTCCTTCTATGAGCTGGACGGCGTTCACGGTGTCCGGATCTATTCGACCCAGGAAAGCGCCCATAAGATGGGCTTCAATGAAGTCTTTGTTTTCGGAGAGGGAACCGTGCCCGGCTGGGTGCAGCGCTGGGAGGAGACGGAAGGAAAAGCGGATATCCTTTTCTTTTCCGCCCATCCGGATGATGAGCTGATCTTTCTGGGAGGCGCCATTCCCACCTATGCCGCGGAAATGAAAAAAAGGGTAGTGGTGGCCTATCTGTCCTGGAGCAACACGACCCGGCGGTCCGAGGCGCTGAACGGTCTCTGGTCCATGGGCGTCAGACACTATCCGGAGTTCGGCGGCTTCCGGGACTCCTACAGCAAAAACGCCAAGGAAGCCTACAAGGGCCTGGGAAGGGACAAGGTGCTGGGCTGGGTGACAGAGCTGTACCGGAAACATCAGCCGGAAGCGGTGGTAACCCATGACCTGAACGGCGAATACGGCCACGGACAGCACAAGATGATGGCGGACGCGGCCATCGAGGGCTATACCCTGGCGGCGGATCCGTCCCAGTATCCGGAGTCAGCCGCAGCTTACGGTACCTGGCAGGTGAAGAAGCTGTATGTTCATCTGTTCGGGGATGAAACGAATCAAACGCGCTTTGACTGGAATGTGCCGCTGGAAAGCCTCGGCGGAAAGACGGGGCTGGAGGCGGCCAGCGAGGCCTATGCCCTCCATAAGACACAGGAGGGAGCGGAGGTCAAAATCAAGGGGAAATGGCACAGGCTGAGCGTGGAAGTGACCGGCGCGGCCTATCCCAATACCGCCTTTGGGCTGTATGCCACAGAGGTGGGGCCGGATGAGACCCATACGGATTTTCTGGAGCATATTGAGTAAACAGGGGACGGAGATGCGGATCAAATGAGGAAAACAATCATTCTGCTTCTGGCGGGGCTGATGCTGCTGGCCGCCTGCGGGACGGCGCTGGCGGAGGACGATGCGCTCGAGCTGACGGAAAGCTGCTCGTTCAACCTGGCCGGAGCCAAAAATCCCAAGAACCTGATGGACCGGAAGTACACCACCAACGCGGAAAGCAAGGCGGTCAGGAATCCAACGCTGACCGTCTCCAGTCCGGAGGCGATGTACGGACTGTACCTCTGCTTCCAGAAGATGCCGGAAAGCTATGAAATCCAGGTCCGGAACGGCGGGGACTGGGAAACCGTCTTCGAGGGAAACGGCTTCGTCCATGCCTTCTATCCCCTGGAGGGAGTGACGGAAGCCCGCGTGCTGGCGCTGGGTGATAAAAAGCAGGTCATGGGCTTCAACGAGGTCTATGTGTTTGGAGAAGGCAGGCTTCCGGCCTGGGTGCAGCGCTGGGAAAAGACACCGGAGAAATCCGATCTGCTGTTTGCGGTGGCCCATCCGGAGGAGGAGCTGCTGTTTCTGGGGGGCGCGATTCCGTATTACGCCGTGGAACAGGGGCGCACGGTGGCCGTGGCCTGCATGAGCTATGCCAATACAACCCGCAGGAGCGAGCTGCTGAACGGTCTCTGGTCCATGGGATACCGGTACTATCCCGTGATCGGGGATTTCAAGACGGCCAGGGCCAAGGGCGTGAACTCGGCCTACAAGACCATCGACCCGAAGAACGGCGAAAAAGTGCTGGTTTCCTGGCTCAGCGAAGTCATTGCAGCCACCAGGCCGGAGGTGCTGGTGGGCCCGGATGAGAACGGGGAAGGGAACAACGGACAGAGGCAGATGCTGGCGGACGCCTGCCGAAAGGCCTTTGACGCGGCCGGAGACCGCTGGCAGATCAAAAAGCTGTACCTGCATCTGTACGGAAACAGCGATGATCAGGTCGTTTTTGACTGGAACCGACCCATGGAAAAACTCGGGGGACGGACCGGCATGGGGCTGGCCTATTATGCCTATCTGTACCATAAGACGCAGGATGATCAGGAGAAGAGCGTCTACCAGCAGGGAATTGAATACGCCAACAACACCTTCGGCCTGGCGGAAAGCCTGGTGGGAGAGGATCTGCTGCACCAGGATCTGCTGGAGAACATTCCCCTGGAGGACCTGACGGAGGGGGCTGTGATGCCGGAGCTTTCCGGCTGGACACTGGAGGAGATTCCGGATCTTCCCGCGCTGAACGAGAAGGGGTTCCTTTCCGAGGGCGAATTTATCTGGAGCGACGACGCCCGGGGCCATTATGTGTTTATCAATCCCACCGTCCGGATCGTGATTGAACGGAAGTTTGACGGATCCCTGCCCCTGACCTGGTTCGAAACGGATATCCGCTGCGACCTGGAAGCCGGGGAGAAGATGCTGAACATTGAATATACCCCGGAGAAGGCCGTGGGCAAAAAGAGCCGGGTGGACGCGGCGAAGAACGCCGTGGAAAACCATCTGGTGTTTGCCTGCAACGGAGACTATTACACCTACCGTGTGGGAAGCAAGAACGGACATCCCGTGGGCGTGGAAATCCGGAACGGGGAAGTCTATTTTGACGACCGGTATGACCATGTGGAAACCAAATTCTTCCCGAATCTGGATACGCTGGCCTTCTATGAGGACGGGAAGGTGGATGTCCATGCCAGCGTGGAGATGAGCGCCCAGGACTATCTGGACCGGGGAGCCTACATGGTATTCAGCTTCGGCCCCTATCTGATCCGCGGCGGAAAGCTCAGCGAATGGGTCCAGGATCCGACCAAAAGCCGGGCGAAGAACCCCCGTCACGCCTTTGGCATGATTGAGCCCGGGCATTATGTGGACATCATGTGCGAGGGAAGGCTGGGCAGCCGAAGCGAGGGCGTGACCATGCCCCAGCTGGCGCAGCTCTGCCAGGCCGCAGGGTGCACCGAAGCCTGCGACCTGGACGGCGGGCAGACGGCAGTGGTCATTTTCATGGGAAAGCAGCTGAATAAAATCGGCAAGTATGACGGAAAAACAGCCGCCCGGGAGACCTGCGAGGTGCTGGGTATCGGCATCAGCGATCAGGTGGGCAGCTGGCAGATTCAATAATCAGAGACAGACAGCTCGGACGCCGGAGAGTTTCTCCGGCGTTTTTTTGCAAGCGCAGGAATAAGGGCGCACCCGATGCTTCCGCACACAGAGCGGCCGACGGTCTGCATCCGTCAAAAGAAACAGCCCGCTTCAGAGCGGGCTGTTCGATGTTCCGGATGAGGGAAGATCCAACCGGGGAAGCAGGCGAAGATGCAGCTGTTCGGCCATTTCGACCGCTTTTTTTTCGCATTGGGGGAGGCTGATGTTCCGGACATGATGGGCATCCACCCCGATGACCGCGTCCACATTTTCCTCCGCCGCTATCCGCCAGAAAAGGGGGTTCGGATAATTTCTGTGATCCAGCATGCCCAGGAGATTGATTTCTCCCGGAATCCCCAGCTCCTTCATTTTCCGGCAGAGGGGACGGATGTGCTTCTCATAGGTTTTTTCGTCCCCGGTGTAATTGATCAGGTCCGGATGAGCCACATACAGGAAGCATCCGGTGTCCAGCCCTGCGGAAACCTGATCACAGTAGGCTGCCAGCACCCGTTCCTCCGCCGTGGGAAAGCCGGAATAGATGCCGTCGGACTCCTCTCCGACGGCGTGCTGCCCCAGAATCAGATACTCAATGGGAAAGCCTTCGCAGAGCCGGAGCAGGGCTTCGAAATGGCGGGGATAGTATTCCGCTTCCAGCCCCAGATGAATTTCGATCTGATCCCGGTATTCCCGCTGCAGCCGCAGCGTTTCCTCTGCATAGCTTTCCAGCTCCTCCGGCAGCATCCGGATGCGGGATACATATCCGTTGTCAAAGGGGTAAGGCGTGTGATCGGAAAAGCCCCAGATCCGGAATCCGGACGCGATGGCTGTTTCCACGAATTCCCGCTGGGTTCCGCTGGCGTGATGGCACCGGGTGGTATGGCTGTGGTAATTGGCAATCATCAGTCGGCAATCTCCTCTCCCGTAAGGGACTTCCAGAAGGCCCGGATGGTATTCTGATTGGCGACGCCGTAGCTCGGGTCATACTTCTTTGCTTCGCTCATGGTCCGGAGGAAGTGAACGCAGAGATGCCCGTTGAAGTTGTTGTCCTTGACCGCCCCGGACATATGGGGCATATCATGGGTGGATCCGACGGTCCAGCTTCCGTTGGGGAGCCGGACATAGACCGCCTTCTGGCTCCAGGTATTGGCACCGCCGAAGGCTTTCAGCATGCTGGCGGTATCCTCCGCGGAAGCAGGCTCCGCGTCGCAGTGGCGCCCGCAGGAATAGATCCGCAGATTCCAGCCCTGGCCGGAGGAGGGCTCGTAGATATACAGCGTCTGACCGGACTTCAGGGTGGGCTTTACATCATTGAACCAGTGGAGCAGCTTTACCTGGCCGCCGGAGGGACCGGAAGCAACAGCGGAGGAGGATGGATCCGAGCCGGCGGACGAAGAGGCGGATGCCTTTCCGGCGTCGGCGGAGACGGACTGAGCGGCGGAAGAAGACGCGGCGGCGGAAGAGGCTGCCGCGGAAGAGGCTGCCGCCGCGGCGGTCCCTTTTTCCAGGGCGGAAAGGGTCTTCCGGCCGGCCTTTCCGTCGGTCGCCAGCCTGCTGGCTGACTGGAAGGAGATCACAGCCTGCTGCGTCAGTTTGCCGAATTTGCCGTCCGCGCTGCCTTTCAGATAGCCCAGGGAAATGAGCAGCTTCTGAAGGGTTTTGACCCGGGCGCCGGAATCTCCCAGCTTCAGGGTGGCGTAATTGCCGCCGAAGGAGCCCGAGGCCGCGGCAGAGGTAACAGCCGCGCTCCCGGCAGAGGCCGGCGCGGAGGAGGCTGCGCGCGCAGCTTCCGCTTCTGAAATATACGAGGATGTTACGACCATGCCGCCGTCCGGCGCCGAAGAGGCGGCGGGAGCGGGCGAGGCGGCCGGAGCGGAAGCGGCGGATGCGGCAGCGGGGGAAGTGACGCCGGCTTTCTGATAAATCAGCGCCAGCGTTTTCGCGCCGGCTACTCCGTCGGCTTTCAGGCTGTTTTCCTTCTGAAACTTTTTGACCGCCAGCTCCGTATGGGTTCCGAAAACGCCGTCCGGAACGCCGCCCAGGTATCCGAGCTGGATCAGGGCTTCCTGCATTCTGCGGACATCCTCGCTGCGGACGCCGGAATAGAGCGTTCCCTTCTGATAGGCCATGGAGGAAACGGGGAGAACCAAAGCAAGAACCAGCGCCGTCAGCACGAGGGCCGGCCGGTATTTTCGCATCCGGGAAACACCTCCTTCCGGAATACACCGGAATTATCCGGGAGGCATTATAGCACAGGGGAAGGAAGTTGTAAAATAAGCATTAAGGAAATGTTACAAATACAGGATTTTCCCAGCCCGAACAGATTTTCTCTTTTCTCTGTTTCCGATTTGTGATAATATATCTTTGATTATGCGGCTTGGAATAATGCCGAGAGCTTTCCGGAAGGAGCGGTTTTCAAAATGAGGAAAATTGGAGTATTAACCAGCGGCGGCGACAGCCCTGGAATGAATGCGGCGGTGATGGCCATCGCCCGGAGCGCGTCTCTGTACGGGATGCCCCTGATCGGAATCAAGCATGGATACAACGGTCTTCTGCGGAAGAGCACGAACATCCATGACGATATGCAGGAGCTGTATCTGGACACGGTGCTGGATATTGCCGACGAGCCCGGTACCTATCTGCGGACAGCCCGCTGCCTGGAGTTCATGAATCCGGAGTACCGGGAGCTGGCGGTAAAGACGCTGGCCGCCATGGAGATCGACGGTCTGGTGGTGCTGGGCGGCGACGGCAGCTTCCAGGGAGCGCAGCGCCTGTGCGAGCTGGGGGTCCCCTGCATCGGGATACCCGCGACGATTGACAATGATCTGGGTTATACGGAGATGACCCTGGGGTTCGATACGGCGGTGAACGTCTGCGTGGACGCTGTTCGATCCATCCGGGCCACCAGCCGCAGCCATGACCGCCCCGCGGTGGTGGAGGTCATGGGACGGCATTGCGGGGACATCGCCCTGACAACGGCGGTTTCCACCGGCAGCGAGATCGTTGTGGTGCCCGAGGTTCCGTGGACCGTGGAAGGCGTGGCGGATCAGCTGCGCAAGCAGCTGGCCAAGGGAAACACCCGGGCGACGATTGTGCTGGCCGAAGGATGCTACGACGCGATGGCGCCCTTCGATCTTTACGGGTATCTGACCACGCACGGAAAGCCCTGCTATGAAGGGGAGCCCATGAGCGCGGTGCGTTTCGCATCCGTGATGAAGCGCATGTGCGGCATGGTGGAGGCCCGGGCGACGACCATCGGATACACCCAGCGCGGCGCGGAACCCACTGCCCGGGACAGCGCCTTCGCCTTTGAGGCGGGCAACCTGGCAGTCAAGCTGCTGCGGGACGGCGTAGCCAACCAGGTGATCGGCATGAAGAACGGCCGGGTTACCTACATGCCCATTGACGAGGCCCTTTCCACCGAACGGCATTTCAACCGTCCGCTGTTTGACCTGGTGAACTCCCTGTAAGCGTCTGCCCGCCCCGGCGCTTCCTGCCGGCGGACCGGCGCACTCTATCGCACCGCGGAGGTTCAAGTATGAAGAAGCTGGAAGATTATGTTGTCACAATCCCCGATTTTCCGGAGCCCGGCATTATGTTCCGGGATATTACTTCCGTCATTCAGGACCCGGAAGGGCTGAAGCTCTCCGTTGACGGACTGGTTGAGAAGACGAAGGATCTGGATTTTGACCTGGTTGTCGGACCGGAAAGCCGCGGGTTCATCTTCGGCGTACCGGTGGCCTATCTGACCGGGAAGGGCTTTGTCCCTGTCCGGAAGAAGGGAAAGCTGCCCCGGGCCACCATCAGCCGGAAGTATGATCTGGAGTACGGCCAGGCGGAAGTGGAAATCCATAAGGATGCCATCCGGCCGGGCCAGAAGGTGATCATCGTCGACGACCTGATTGCCACCGGCGGCTCCGCGGAAGCCGCGGCCAGGCTGGTGGAGGATCTGGGCGGGCAGGTGGTCCGCATGCTCTTTGTCATGGAGCTGGCCGGGCTGAAGGGCCGCGAAAGGCTGAAGGACTATGAGGTGGAAAGCCTGATCATCTATCCGGGAAATTGAATGTTGGATTCATCCAGGCCCGTTAACGCATCCGTTAGCGGGCTTCTTATTCTATGGACAACAGGGGGAGAAAAGCAATGGCGGAGCTTCAGGAAGCCCTGCAGAATCCCTTCAGCAGGGAGAAGGCCTGGGTCACCTTTCAGGATAACATGGAAGCCGCCCGGAGGCTTCAGGAGGAGATCCGGCAGGGCCGGGAAACGGGTACGGCTTCAGACCGGGAACTGGTGCTGAAGGCGGCGGAAGCCCTGGGCCGGCTGACGGACAACACCATTCTGCTCCCCGTGGTCCGGAAAGCCCTGGAGGCGAGGAAAACGGAATGAAAAGAATTTTCTGCGCCATCCTGGCAGCCTGCCTGATGCTGACGGCCCAGGCAGCTCCCGGCCGGGCAGAAGAGGCAGAAATGCCTTCGGAAGAACCGGGAGCATCCGCAGAGGAAGCGGCGAGCCGGGAGAATCCGGAACCCGCTCCCACGGTGGCGCCGCCGGACAGAATCATCCTGCTGAAAAGCGGGTCCAGCGGAGAGGAAGTCCGCATTCTCCAGCTGCGGCTGCAGGAGCTGGGCTATCTGGAGGGAACGGCTGACGGTATTTACGGATCGGATACAAAGGAAGCGGTGAAGGCTTTTCAGCGAAGAAACAGCCTCAGCGTGGACGGTATCGCGGGTCCGCAGACACAGAAGCGGCTGTACTCGGAGGACGCCATTCCCGCGCCCCCGCCGCCGGAGCCTGTGGATGTGCTGGCGGGGGAATGGCCGATGCTGATAAACCTGGATCATCCGGTCGGGGATCAGTTCCTGCCGGCGGACCTGGTGCTGATGACAGATTTCTGCGACCCCTCGCTGGTGAAAATCAAATACCCGTCCACGCTGGGTGTCCGAACCGCGGTGGAGGCGCTGATCGCGCTGCTGGAGGGGGCAAAGGCGGACGGGATTACCAAATGGCAGGTCAGCGCCGGATACCGGAGCTACGCTGAGCAGGAAAGCCTGCTGAACAAATCCATCAATACGCATCTGAAGAAGAACGAGGGCTGGAGCCGGAGCCGGGCGCGAAGGGCCGCGCTGCAGACCGTGGCGGAGCCCGGCGCCAGCGAGCATCACCTGGGGCTCAGCTTCGACGTGAACGTTCCCGGCGCCAGCAGCTTCAAGAGCACGAAGCAGTGCAGGTGGCTCCACGCGCACTGCTGGGAGTACGGGTTCATCGTCCGGTATCCTGAGGGGAAGAAAAGCATTACGGGTTTTTCCCCGGAGGCCTGGCATATCCGGTACGTTGGGACGGAGCACAGCCTGATCATGCGGGATGAGGATCTGTGCCTGGAGGAATATCTGGAGAAGTATCAGCCCGCAGAGGATTGACGGAAAAGAAACGGATATGATAAACTGACCTGAAGGCAATCCCATCACGGACAGAGAGAGGGGAATGAAGGATGATTCAATGGAATAACCTGGATACGCTGGAAAGCTGGAAGGCACTGGAGAAAAAAGCGGAAAAGGTGGACCTGAAAAAGGTTCTGGCCGGAGAAGAAGGAGCGGACCGGGTTCGGAAATACGCGGTTCCCATGGGCGGCGGACTGACCTATTACTATGGCGCGAAGCAGGTCAGCGAGGAGATCCTCTCCGGGCTGGAAAAGCTGGCGGCGGAAGCGCAGCTGCAGGAGAAGTATCAGGCCCTGTACGAGGGCGAGGTCATCAATACCGGAGAAAAGCGCCTGGTGCTGCATCAGCTGACCCGCGGCCAGCTGGGCAAGGCTGTGATGGCGGACGGCGTGGACAAGCGGGCGTTCTATCAGGAACAGCAGAGCCGCATCGCCGACTTCGCGAAGAAGGTGCACAGCGGCGAGATCGTGAATGAAAAGGGAGAAAAATTCACGACGGTGGTGCAGATCGGCATCGGCGGCAGCGATCTGGGCCCCCGGGCCATGTATCTGGCGCTGGAAAACTGGGCCAGGCAGAACGGAACCTTCCGGATGGAAGCGAAGTTCATCTCCAATGTGGATCCGGATGACGCCGCGGCGGTACTGAAGAGCACGGATGTGGCTCATGCCATCTTCATCCTTGTCAGCAAGAGCGGTACGACGCTGGAGACGCTGACGAACGAAGCTTTTGTGAAGGACGCGCTGACCAGGGCCGGACTGGATGCAGGGAAGCACATGATCGCCGTGACCAGCGAAACCTCTCCGCTGGCGAAGAGCAGCGACTATCTGGCTGCATTCTTCATGGATGATTATATCGGCGGCCGCTACTCCTCCACCTCCGCGGTGGGCGGAGCCGTGCTGAGCCTGGCCTTCGGGCCGGAGATCTTCAGCCGCTTCCTGCAGGGCGCCGCGGAGGAAGACAAAAAGGCAACGGAAAAGGATGTCCGGAAGAACGCGGCGATGCTGGATGCCCTGATCGGCGTCTATGAACGGAATATCCTGGGCTATCCCGCGACGGCGGTGCTGCCCTACAGTCAGGCGCTGAACCGCTTCCCGGCCCATCTGCAGCAGCTGGATATGGAATCCAACGGAAAGAGCGTCAACCGGAGAGGGGAACCTGTCGGCTATGTAACCGGCCCGGTCATCTTCGGAGAACCCGGAACCAACGGACAGCACAGCTTCTATCAGCTGCTGCATCAGGGCACCGACATCGTGCCGCTGCAGTTTATCGGCTTCCGGAAGAATCAGGCCGGTATGGACGTGGACATTCAGGGCAGCACCAGCCAGCAGAAGCTGGGCGCGAACGTGGCTGCCCAGATTCTGGCTTTCGCCTGCGGCAAGGAAGATGAAAACCGGAACAAGCATTTCGAAGGAAACCGGCCCAGCAGCATTATCATCGGCGATCAGCTGACGCCGGAAGCGCTGGGGGCTCTGCTGGCCCACTTTGAAAACAAGGTGATGTTCCAGGGCTTCCTCTGGAACCTGAACAGCTTTGATCAGGAAGGCGTACAGCTCGGAAAGATCCTGGCCAAGCGGGTTCTGGCCCACGAAACCGACGGCGCCCTGAAGGTCTTCAGCGATCTGCTGGGCATCTGAGCCAAAATAAAAGCATCCCCGGGATCATGGATCCCGGGGATTTTTGCGCGGCGAGGAAGCTGTTCCGGAAGGATCAGAATTTCGTCTGCCAGAGGGAGAAATTCTGTGTGAAGTCGGAGGTGACAAACTGGATCATGCTGATCAGGAAGTAGACCAGCACCAGAATGACAGCCACCCCGACCAGGGTGGCGCCCAGGTCGCCAAAGCCGGCGGCGATGCGGAACCTGCGCTGCTTCTCCCGGCGGATTTCCTCCTCGGGGATCTCCTCCTCCTCGTATTCTTCCTCCGTCAGCTCATCAAAGCCGTCGTCATAACCGTCGTATTCTTCCTCCGGAGCATCTTCCTTCCAGTCCTCCGGGGACGGGCTCGGTGCGGGAGCGAACTGACGGGTATAGCCGTTCGATGCGGCATTTTTCGGATTAAAATACGCCATCGGGTTTTCCTTCTTTCTTCTCAGGACTCCAGTTCCTCCCTGCACTGCCGCAGCAGATCGATGATCGGGAGATGCTGGGGACAGGCGGCCTCGCACTGGCCGCAGGCAACGCAGCTGCCCGCACGGCCCCTGTGCAGCGTCACAATGTCATATTCCCGCACGGTCCGGAATTTGGGACTGCCCTTCTTCCGGTTCTGCACATTGAAGATCTCGGGAATCGGGATTTCCATGGGACAGCCCTTGGTACAGTAATGGCAGGCGGTGCAGGGAATGGATTTATCCGCGTCCAGCGCGCGCTGGGCCTGATGAATCAGATCCATTTCCGCCTCGGAAAGAGGAACAAACGGAGACATGGTGCGCAGATTGTCCTCCATCTGCGCCAGGTTGCTCATGCCGCTGAGCACCGCGAGGATATTGTCCAGGCCGGCGGCAAAGCGGAGGGCCCAGCTGGCGTAGGACGGACCGGGACAGGCCCGGTCGAAGACCTCCCGGACGGTGGGGATCGGATCCGCCAGAATGCCGCCCTTGACCGGCTCCATAATTACAACGGGCTTGCCGTGGGCCCGGCAGATCTCCCAGTTTTTCCGGGAGGCGACGCCGGGGTTTTCCCAGTCCGCATAGTTGATCTGGAGCTGCACAAATTCAATTTCCGGATGCTCCGTGAGCAGCTGCTCCAGCAGCTCGGGATCGGCATGGAAGGAAAAACCGACGTGACGGATCAGGCCTTTTTCCTTCTGCTCCCGGACAAAATCCCAGATCCCGTATTCATCGTATTTCTGATAGGTGGAGCGCTGAAGGGCATGAAGCAGGTAATAATCGAAATAGCCGGCGCCGGTCCGCTCCAGACTGGTATAGAATTCCTGCTTCGCCGATTGTTCGTCGTGGCACTGCATGGCGGCATGCAGCTTGGTGGCCAGCGTATACGCTTCCCGGGGATAGCGATCCGCGACGGCCTGGCGGAAGATGGCTTCGCTTTCTCCTGCGTCATAGACGAAGGCGGTGTCAAAATACGTTCCGCCCGCAGCCAGAAAACGGTCGGCCATCTCGCAGACCTGGGAAAGGTCAATATGCCCGTCCTCTTTCTTGGGCAGCCGCATCAGGCCGAAACCCAGACGGAAGGGATTGGGGGAAAACGACATCCTTATCATCTCCTCTTCCTTGAATCAAAAAATATTTTACCATATATTTCCCGCTCCGGCAACAAAGACGGGAAAGGGGTGCGAAAAAACTATTTGACATCAGGGGCTTCCTGTGGTTTTATTATCGTTGGTTTCTTGGAAATCTTGCAGGAGGAACGGGGAAATGCGGAAGCTGATCGAATTTCGGAACATCGTGAAGAGCTTTGACGGGCAGGTAGTGCTGAAGGGCGTGAACCTGAACATCAACGAGAATGAGTTTGTAACCCTGCTGGGTCCTTCCGGATGCGGAAAAACGACGCTGCTTCGTATTCTGGGCGGCTTTCTGGAGCAGGATGAGGGAACCGTGATTTTTGACGGACAGTGCATCGACCGGGTGCCTCCCTATAAGCGGGAGATCAATACCGTCTTCCAGCGCTACGCGCTTTTTCCCCATTTGAATGTGTATGAGAACATTGCCTTCGGCCTGCGCATCAAGAAGATGGGGGAGGACATCATCCGCCAGAAGGTGACCCGGATGCTGAGCCTGGTGAACCTGAGCGGATACGAAAAGCGCAATGTAACCAAGCTTTCCGGCGGCCAGCAGCAGCGGGTGGCGATCGCCCGGGCGCTGGTCAACGAGCCCAACGTGCTGCTGCTGGATGAACCCCTGGGCGCGCTGGATCTGAAGCTGAGAAAGGAAATGCAGCGGGAGCTGAAGCGGATTCAGCAGGAGGTCGGCATCACCTTCATCTATGTCACCCATGATCAGGAGGAAGCCCTGACCATGAGCGACAAGATTGTGGTGATGAACGCCGGCGAGATCGAGCAGATCGGCACCCCGCTGGAAATATACAATGAGCCGGCCAACGCCTACGTGGCCCGGTTTATCGGGGAAAGCAACATCGTGGACGGCGTCATGCTGGAGGACCGCAAGGTCCGCTTTGACGACAAGAACTTTGAGTGTGTGGACTTTGGATTCCGGAAGGAGGAACCCGTGGACGTCCTGATCCGGCCGGAGGATCTGGAAGTGGTGAAGCCCAAGGACGGCGTGCTGCGGGGCGAGGTCAAGAACGTGGTGTTCAAGGGCGTCCACTATGAGCTGATGGTGGAGACCAAAACCGGTACGAGTAAGACGGTGCAGATGCACGTGGTGACGCAGCATGACCTGACCAACTCCCAGGCGGGAGAAAAAATCAGCGCCAACGATTTCTACGTGGACTCCGACGACCTGGAAAACAAGGATATGACCGATCAGGACTTCATCTCCATCGCCAATGCCCAGGCCTGGGACGAGGCGGACCGGGATATTTCCCTGACCCGCGTGAGCCACAACATCGAAAAACGGCCGGGCCTGTATTCCATCACCTTCGGGACGGAGAAGGGCACGGAGATTTCGGTGCATGTCCATGTGGTGCATCCGGAATATGTGGAGGACGCGCGGCACAATATCGGCATCAGCGCCCTGGACTTCTTCATTACGCCGGACGAAATCCGGGATTCCATGGCCATCAGCACAGACCTGAAAACCTGGGCCAGCGCCGAAGCCTGGAACCTGCAGGATGATTCCGCTGTGGAGATCACCGATGTCCGGTTCGATTTCGACCCGGCGAACGTGCAGGAAGGCTCCTATGATATCACCTTTGCCACCCAGGGCCGGGTCTACAAGGTGGAAACAACCTCCTGTCTGGAGGTGGGGGACCGGGTGGGGCTGTATTTCGGGCCGGAGGATATCCATGTCATGCATAAGGAAGTGAGCGACGTATGAAATCCTTTGTGCGGATGAGCTATCCCTATCTCCTGTGGATCGGGCTGTTCATTGTGGCGCCCATGTTCATGATTCTCCTGTATGCCGTAACCAGGTCCAATGGGGATGTGATCATCTTCAGCTTTACGCTGGAGAACATTACGCGGTTTTTCAGCGACGCCACCTTTCTGAAGGTGCTCTGGACCTCCCTGCGGATCGCTCTGCTGACGACGGTGTTTTGCATCCTCATCGGATATCCGGCGGCGCTGTTTATCGCGAACCTGCCGGAAAAGCGCCAGACCCTGATGATTCTGCTGCTGACGCTGCCCATGTGGATCAATATGCTGCTGAAAACCTATGCCTGGCGCGGCATCCTGATGAACTTCGACATAGAGAGCGAGATCAAGGTTTTCATCGGCATGGTGTACGATTTTCTGCCCTATATGATTATCCAGATCCATACCTCCATATCCAAGCTGGACCGGAATCTGCTGGTGGCCAGCTACGACCTGGGCGCCACCCCGTGGAAGACCTTCCTGAAGGTGACGCTGCCTCTGAGCGTGCCGGGCATCATCAGCGGAATTACCCTGGTTTTTCTGCCGGCGGTATCCAGCTTTGTGATTCCGAAGCTGCTGGGCGGAGGAAACTATGTGCTGATCGGCAACCTGATCGAAACATACTTCCTGGTGGCGGGGGACTGGAACTTCGGCAGCGCGGTTTCCCTGATTATGGCGCTGATCATCATCGCCAGCATGTATGTGACAAAGAAGCTGGACCGCAGCACGGTGGAGGAGTAGGAAGATGGAAAGAAAAAAGCGCGGCTGGCGGTTCTTCACCTCCGGATATCTGGTGCTGGTGCTGGCCTTCATTTATCTCCCGATTTTCTATCTGATGCTGTTTTCCTTCAACGACAGCAAGAGTATGATCTCCTTTTCCGGGTTTTCCCTCCGGTGGTATCATGAGCTGCTGGAAAACCGGGAGATGCTGCAGAGCATCTGGTATACGGTGCTGGTAGCCCTGATTGCCACCGGCGTGTCCACGGTGATCGGCACCGTGGCGGCCATCGGCCTTTCCAAAGCGAGACCGCTGCTGCGCAATGTGGCGCTGGAGGTCAACAATCTGCCGGTGCTGAATCCGGACGTGGTGACAGCCATTTCCCTGATGCTGCTGTTCCTGAGCATGAAGGTGCAGCGGAGCATTGTTACTTTAACCCTTGCGCACATTACCTTCTGTACGCCCTATGTGATCCTGACCGTGCTGCCGAAGCTGCGGCAGCTGGATGACAACGTGGCGGAGGCGGCGCTGGATCTTGGCGCAAGTCCCGTTCAGGCGCTGCTCAAGGTGATTATTCCCCAGATCACTCCCGCCATTTTTTCCGGCGCGCTGATCGCCTTCAGCATGAGCTTTGACGATTTTGTCATCTCCTTTTTCACCGCCGGCGTGGATGTGCAGAATATCTCCATGTACGTGTATTCCATGAAGCGCTTCAATCCCAGCGTGAACGCGCTTTCCACCCTGATTGTGATCGCGGTAACGCTGATCCTGGTGCTGGCAAACCTGATTCCCGCTCTCCGGGAGAGAAAGAATAAAAAGGAGGAATTCTGAGAAATGAAAAAGACGACCGTAGTGCTGATGGCTCTGATCCTGGCGCTGATGCCGCTGGCCGGACTGGCGGAGGGGTTTGATCCGTCGGAGTTTGCCGGGGCCACCCTGAATGTGTACAACTGGGGCGAATATGTGGACATGTCCCTGATCCGGGACTTTGAAAAGCAGTACAATGTCCGGGTAAACTACAAGACCTATGAGTCCAATGAGTATATGTATATGCAGCTGATTTCCGGGGACGCCTGGGATGTGATTGTGCCCAGCGACTATATGATCGAGCGGCTGATCAAGGAGGAGAAGCTTCAGCCCCTGGACAAAACCATTGTGAACAACCTGGACCAGCTGGCGGACGGCGTGAAGAACCAGGCCTTCGATCCGGACAATACCTATTCCATGCCCTACTTCTGGCAGTCCGTGGGCATTGTCTATGACACCACGAAGATTCCCGAAGAGGAAATGGAAGCCCAGGGCTGGAATGCTTTCAGAAATACGGCCTACGCCGGCCATATCTACATGTACGACTCCTCCCGGGATGCCTACATGGCCGCCGAAAAGGCGCTGGGATACTCCGCCAACACGTCGGATCCGGCGGAACTGGCCGCGGCGACGGAATGGCTGCGGGAGATGCATCACACCATGAAGCCCTCCTATGTGACGGACGAGGTCATCGACGGCATGGCGGAAGGCCTGAAATGGATGGCGATGGTCTACAGCGGTGACGGAGCCTATATCCTGTCCGAAAATGAGGATATGGCTTACATCATGCCCTATCAGGGAACGAATATCGCGGTGGACGCGATGGTCATTCCCGCCAACGCCAAAAACCCGAAGCTGGCCAATGTCTTCATCCGCTATATGAGCACCTATGAGGCGTACAAAGCGAATTCCATAGAGACGGGCTACATCTCTCCCAATGCCCAGGTGATGGCGGATCTGACGGCTCCCGGCGGGGAATACGAGGGGAATACCGCATATATGCTCCGGTCCGATAATGAGCTGGATGAAATCTATGTGGATCTTCCGGAGGAACTGAAGAAGGAACAGCCGGAAACCTGGAGCCATATCATGGCGGAATAAACGG
>CAMNKK010000008.1 GCA_946542235.1 uncultured Clostridia bacterium
TCTCCGCAATGCGGCTGCGCTCGTAGGCCTTCCGGAGCAGCGGGAACCGGCGGGTGTACAGCTTTTCGTAGTCCACATGCCCGTTTTCCCCGCCGAAATCCACAGCCTCGACCTCTTCCCGGGTCAGCACGCCTTCCTTTACCAGCTCGTCCAGGCTGATGTAATAGGGGCTTCCCGCGAAGGCGGAAAAGCCCTGATAGGGCGAATCGAAGGATTTGTGATGGTTGGGCGGATTCAGCGGCAGAATCTGCCAGTAGGTCTGCCCGGCGCCTTCCAGAAAATCCACAAAGTGATACGCTTCGTTGTCAAAGCAGCCGATCCCGTATTTCCCGGGCAGGCTGGACACTGCCATCAGTACTCCCGCTGCTCTTCCCATGTCCCATCCTCCTGAAGAATTTGATCTTCTGCAAAAGAAAGCGGCGCGAGGTTCTCGCGACGCTTTAAGCATCCAGAATACGGTTTATTTTTTCCTGCGCAGGTATCCCTGTACGCCGTGGCTGTCCGTGGTCATCGCCTGCGTCTGGGGAATCGGTGTGAATCCCCCCGTCACCTGCCCGTTCTGTGCAAAGGTGGGCTGATAGGGCTGCTGGGGCGCGTTCGGGAATACCTGGCCCGTCCCGTAGGGCTGCTGCTCTGCCTGCGGCTGGAAAGGCCGCGTGCTCTGCGCCGGCTGCTGGGGCTGCGCCTGCTGATAGCTGAAGCCCGTCTGGAAGGAACCGGTGTTCACCGCGCCGGGCATGCCCATGCTGGGCCGGCTGGAGCCCATGAATGTGGGCGTCTCGCCGGTGGCGCTGAACAGGGATCCGGCGGAAGGCCGATCCTGAGGAAGCGCGGCAGAGCTCTCCCCGCGGTCCAGCCCGCTGGTTCCGAAGCTGCCGAACAGGCGGTCATGTTCAATTTCCCGGGGCTTGCGGGCGGGCTCCCTCGTGGGGAAGGGCGTCTTCTCGAATCCGGTGGCAATGACCGTGATCCGAACCTCGTCGCCCATGGATTCATCGATGCCCGCGCCGAAGATGATGTTCGCGTCGGGATCCGCCGCTTCCATCACCAGGTTGGCTGCCTCGTTGATGTCCACAATCGAAATGTCCGATCCGCCGGTCACGTTGATCAGCACGGCCCTGGCGCCGTCGATATTGGTCTCCAGCAGCGGGGAGGAAATGGCATTCTTCGCGGCTTCCACCAGCTTGTTTTCGCCGCTCCCGGTGCCGATGCCCATGTGGGCCATTCCGCCGGATTCCATCACGGTCTTCACGTCCGCGAAGTCCAGGTTGATCATGGCCGGCACGGCGATCAGGTCACTGATGCCCTGGATGCCCTGGCGAAGCACGTCGTCAGCGATCCGGAAGGCCTCCAGCATGGTGGTTCCCTTGTTGACGACCTGCAGCAGCCGGTCGTTGGGAATCACCACCAGGGTATCCACGTGCTGTTTCAGCTCGTTGATCCCGTTTTCCGCGTTCTTCATCCGCTGCTTTCCTTCGAAGTTGAAGGGCTTCGTCACCACCGCGATGGTCAGGCACCCCTGATCCCGCGCGATTTCCGCCACAATGGGCGCGGCGCCGGTTCCGGTTCCGCCGCCCATGCCGGCGGTAATGAACACAAGGTCCGCTCCCTTCAGGGCCTGGGCAATCTCCTCCCGGCTCTCCTCCGCGGCTCTCCGGCCCACCTCAGGCACAGCGCCGGCACCCAGGCCCTTGGTCAGCTTTTCGCCGATCTGGATCTTGACCTGTGCGTCGGAAAGGTTCAGCGCCTGCCGGTCGGTGTTCACGGAAATGAACTCCACACCTCTCAGCCCCGCGTCCACCATCCGGTTGACCGCATTGTTTCCTCCTCCGCCGCAGCCGACCACCTTAATGGAAGCGAAGGTATCCTGTTCATCATTCTGGAATTCGATCATGGTTTTATCCTCCGTTCTGATTTTGCATTCCCGGTGATCAGCCGCCCAGCAGGCTCTTGAAGAAGCCCGCCACCTTGCTGCCGAAGCCGCCCGAGGGAGCACGCTGCTGCTCAATCGTGTCAATAATCAGATCCATCAGCCCCAGGCTGCTGGAGAAGCTGTGGCTGTTCAGCTTGGTGGTCCGGCGGGGAATATCCTCCACCGCCCGTCCGAGCCGGCCCCCCAGGTATTCCCGGCCGCCCCGGTTGAAGCTCAGGCCGCCGCCGGTCATCAGCACGTGGCTCCAGTTTCCAAGCCCGCCGAAATCGTTGTCAATGGCGTCCTTGATTTCCGCGGCGATCTCGTCCACCGCCTTGCAGATCACGGGCTTGACCTGGTCCCGGGTGAAGACCGCCGCCTTCTCCCCGTCCGCGCCGGGAACCTCGTACTTGTCGTCCCCGGAATCGATTCCGTAAACGAATTTCCGCTTGATTTCCTCCGCCGCGGGCAGGCTGATGTCCAGCTCGTCCACCAGGGCCACGGTGATATCGCTGCCGCCCAGGGGAAGCACCTTGTGGTAAATCACCGCGTCCCCTTCGACGCCGATGATTTCGGTGTTCAGATACCCCATGTCAATCAGCACGCTGGTATGGTCCCTGGCCTGCTCGTCCAGATAGAGCATGGCCTCTCCCGCCGTGGTGGAGAAGAAGCCGCTCACCTGGATGCCCAGCTCCGCCATGCGGGTCGTCACATCGTCGATAAAGTACCGGTTTCCGACCACGAAGCTGATGAAGGCGGTCATCTCCCGGCCCTTCATGCCCACGGGCTCCAGCGTCTTCTTGCTGGAATCCACCATGAACCAGGCCGGGCTGGAATGGATGACCACGCCGGGAATGTCCTCCAGCTTTTCCGCCGCCTGGTTGAAGGCAGCCTTCACATCCTTGGAGGAGACCCGCGGATCCGTACCGGTCAGGGTCACGGTCGCCTTCGTGGCGTACACCCGGGTGAAGGCCCCGGGCACACCCACGTTGACTTCCTTGATCTTGGTCCCGCACTGGCCTTCGGCGTCATTGATGGAACGGCGGATCGCCTCATCCAGCGCCTCCGGATTATTCCATCCTTCTTCCAGATAGCCGTCGTATTTGGCTATCCCGGCCGCCACAATGTCACAGCGCTGGCTGCCGCTGTTTTCTGCGACCAGCGTCACGATTTTGCTGGTCCCGAAATCGATGGTGGCAACGGATGTTTTCATCGTCTCTCTAACCCCCTGCTTCCCGAAGATGACTTCAAAAAGCCTTCAAATATATGTGACCTTCAGCATTATAGCGCCAACCTCACAGGAATGCAAGCGTTTTTCGGCAATTTGTTACAGTTTTCTTTCTTTTTTGTTAATTTATCGTGCCAGTCCGGAAATCATCCCCGGCTCAGACCGCCGGCGGCGAATAGATCGGCGTTTCCGGCAGCATCACGTTGATCACGCCGCCCCGATATCCCCGGGCCAGCACTTCCTCCCGGGTCAGCAGCATGCTGCGCAGCTTCGCGTGGATGTTCTGGCTGTTGCCCAGGGACACGGTAAATCCGTCCCTGGTGGTCATCAGCAGGGAATCCAGGTTGCTCAGGTCCGCCTCCTCGATCAGCTCCGTGCATCCCAGCACCTTCATCTCCAGGAACAGCGCGCTGAACACAGCCTGCTGCTCCAGGTTCTCCAGCAGCAGGGTCTGGCCGACCTGGGTGCCGGAGCGGATTTTCAGCCCGTCCACCCGGACGAGATCCGCCGGGCGCACCGTCAGGTCCTCCGTCTCGAACAGCACGACCCGCTGCTTGTCCATGGTGTACATGATGCCGTTCCAGGTCATCCAGCAGCAGGCTTCCCGCTCCCGCACGCTGAGCACCACCGTGTTCGGCAGTCTTTTTTCCATGTAGCGGAACTTCAGTACGGGGTTCCGCTCGATGCGCTGCTCGATGGCTTCGCTGTTCAGGGAGAACATGGGCATCCCGGTGTGGATTCCGCTCAGCCGGATCACTTCGCCGGCGGGAATCTGGCTGTTGCCTGTAACCTGAACGCTGCGAACCGTGAAAACGGCATAGTAAAGCACCAGCACGGCTGCCGTCAGGGCGGCCGCCGTGCCGGCCAGCATGGTCCATCTGCGGCCGGCCCGGTGCCGGGCGCTCTTCTTTTCCGCCTTTTCTCCGGTTCCGGACCGGCTCCGTTCCCCCTGGGATCCGGAGGGCGGGTTCTGCCCAAACCGGTATCCCCCGGTCTGGGTTTCCCAGAATTCGCCGCTGCGGTTATTCAGATTTTCGCTGCGAAGGTCCCGGAGTTCCGGGGCATCCTCCGGTTCGTCGAAGGGATTTTCGTGGACGGGATAAGGCCCGTACCAGGTGTCCTTCTGCCAGTCCCGGAGGGGCTCCTGAGGGCTGGTATTTCCGCCCTTGCGCGGATCCTGCTCCAAATTAACCCCTCCTCAGCAAAACATACTCCAGTCTGTTTAAAGTTCGTTGACAATCTTTTTGAATACCCGACCGCGTTCCTCGTAGTCCCGGAACATGTCGAAGCTGGCGCAGGCCGGGCTCAGCAGCACATTCCAGCCCGGTTCCGCCATCTCCCTGCACAGCTCCACCGCCTCCCGCAGCGTCTGTGCGTGGGTGATATGGTCATATCCCGCCCTGCGCAGGCTGTCCTCGATCTGAGGGGCTGTTGCGCCGATCAGCACCGTCTCCCGGATGATGTCCTGCTTCTCCATGATTTCCCTGCTCAGGGCCTCAAAGCTGACCTTCTTGTCGTATCCGCCGAGGATCAGTACGGTCGGCCGGGTCATGGTTTCCACGGCCTTCAGCGTGGAGTCCACATTGGTTCCCTTGCTGTCGTTGAAGTATTCCACCCCGTCCAGTACCCGGACGCTTTCAATCCGGTGCTCCACGCCCTTGAAGGTCTTCAGGCTGTAGCGGATCACGGGCACCGGAACGCCCATCACCGCCGCGCAGCAGACAGCCCCCAGGGCGTTTTCCAGATTGTGCGGTCCCGGAATCCGGATCTCCTCCGTCCGGCACACAGTCCTTTCCTGTCCGTTCAGCCGGAGAATCACTTCTCCGTCCCGGACATACGCGCCCTCCCGGACTGTCTTTTTCCGGCTGAATTCAAGCACCCGGCTCCGAACCCTTTCGCTCAGCCCCCGGAGGCCGGGATCGTCTGCGTTGAATACCGCCCAGTCCTCCCGGGTCTGGTTGGCAAACATCCGCATTTTCATTTCCGTATATACTTCCATGGTGCCGTGCCGGTTCAGGTGGTCCTCCGTGATATTGGTCAGCAGGGCCACCCGGGGATGAAAGGTATCCGCCGTTTCCATCTGGAAGCTGCTCACCTCGCAGACAAACACGTCCTCCTCCCGGCTGATCATGGCTGCCAGGGAATAGGGGTATCCGATGTTGCCCACTACATGGGTCACCCGCCCCGCGTTCCTGAAGATTTCTCCCAGCAGGGATACGGTGGTGGTTTTTCCGTTGGTTCCCGTCACCGCCACCAGCGTCCCCCGGCTCAGCTGCCAGGCAACCTCCAGCTCGCCCGTGACGTAGAGGCCCATCCTCCGGGCTTCCTGCACAAAGGGCGTGTCAATGGGGATGCCGGGGCTGATCACCAGCACATCCTGCCCCGCCAGCAGCCCGTCCGCCGGGCAGCCCAGCTTCCATTCCAGCTGCAGCCCCCGCAGCACCTCCAGGGTGTCTCCCAGCTCTTCTTCCGTCTTGCTGTCATTGATGGTCACCAGAGCGCCGCTCGCCCGCAGCAGCTGAGCCGCAGCGATGCCGCTCCGGGCCATGCCCACCACCAGCACCTTCTTGTTTTCGTAGTTCATTCCGTTTCTCCCTTCCGGAGAATATTCCCCGGCTTCCGCCGGCGGGAAAACCTTCCGCCGCTGCGGACCCTTGCCTCCGCCGCCCGGGCTCAGCCGCCCAGCACGCTCAGAACGGCGATCATGCCTGCAACGGCGGTCACCCCCGCGTACATGCTGACAATCTGGGTCTCACTGTAGCCAATCTTTTCAAAGTGATGATGCACCGGGCTCATCCGGAAAAGCCGTTTTCCCTGGTGATCCTTTCCGAACTTCCTGGTCAGCTTGAAATAGTACCGCTGCAGAATGACGCTGACGCTGCTGGCAATGGGGCAGATCCCGATCAGCACCAGCAGCAGCGGCTGCCGGAGCACCATAGCCAGCCCCACCGTCGCCCCGCCGATCAGCATGCTTCCGGTGTCCCCCATGAATACCTTCGCGGGATATCGGTTGTACCGCAGATACCCGACGCATCCGCCCATCAGGCTGACGGCAAAAATCCCCGCCGGCGCCAGATGCGCCGGATCCGCGCCCTGGGCAAACACCGCCAGCAGCACGATGACGGCCCAGCTTCCGGAGGAAACCGTGGTAATCGTCCCCAGCAGCCCGTCCAGGCCATCCTGCAGGTTCGTGGAGTTGACATAAAAAATGACCAGCAGCGCCATCACCGGCAGATACCAGATGCCCAGATCCCACTCCGTACCGATGAAGGGGATGAGAATCCGGCTTCCGATCTGCGGGTGGAAATAGCACCACAGGGTGAATCCAACCGCCACTACCACCTGCCCCGCGATCTTCTGCCAGGGGGTCAGACCCTCGTGACGCTTTTTGACGGCCTTGATCCAGTCGTCCGCAAACCCGACCGCCATGCTCAGGAAGCTGACCAGCATCAGTCCCAGCCCCAGGTCCCAAAAACCTGCCCCGGGCCACGGGTGGAGCACCGCCTGGCACACCGCCAGCCCCAGTGCGATCATCAGCCCGCCCATGACAGGCGTGCCCTGCTTCTGCTGATGTGCCGGGCCCAGCTCATAGATCACCGTGCCGAAGTGCAGTTTTTTCAGTTTCCGGATCAGCCAGGGGCCCGTTGCCAGCGCAATTGCCAGCGAGAGCACCAGCGCTGCCATCATCCGCCAAGTCATGCCTCTTCCTCCCGTTTCCGCATCTCCAGCAGAATTTCGTGGACAATCGCCTTTTCATCAAAGGGGCGCTTGACCCCCATGATCTCCTGATAGGTTTCATGGCCCTTGCCGGCCAGCACGATGACGTCGCCGTCCTCCCCCATCTCCAGGGCCCGGCGGATCGCCTCCCGGCGGTTCTCAATCACCTCATAGCGGCCTCCCGTGGGTTTGATTCCCTTTTCAATGGCCGCCAGGATGACCAGAGGATTCTCCGTCCGTGGATTGTCCGAGGTCAGGATGCAGTAATCCGCCAGCTTGCCTCCGATCTCTCCCATCATGGGCCGCTTGCCCTTGTCCCGGTCTCCGCCGCATCCGAAGACGGCGATGACCCGGTTCCGGGTAAACTGGCGCACGGTCTTCAGAATGTTCCGCAGCGCTTCCGGAGCGTGGGAGTAGTCCAGAATCACCTTGTAGGGAGTTCCCGTCTGCAGCATCTCAATCCGTCCGGGAACGGAAGCCACGTCCTCCAGCCCCTCCCGGATCCGTTCCGGCTCGATACCCATGATCAGGGCGCAGGAGGAAGCCGCCAGGGCGTTATACACGTTGAACATACCGGTCATCCGCATGTGGATCCGAAGGTCGTTCATTCCCTGCATCTGGATGCTGAAGTGGACGCCCTCCTCCGTAATCTCAATATCCCGGGCGAACACATCCGCGTTGATGGCGATGGCATAGGTCACAAAGGGGATCTTCAGATCCCGGATCAGTTTTTCGCTGGTCTCGTCGTCCGCGTTCACGGCTGCGTTCCGGACCATACCGGAGGTAAAGAACAGTTTTTTGGTCTCGAAGTACCGCTCCATGGTGTAGAAGTAGTCCAGGTGATCCTGGCTCAGGTTGGTGTAGCAGCCGACCTCGAATTCCATCCCGTCCAGGCGGTTCATGTCGATGGCGTGGGCGCTCACCTCCATGCAGACCACCTGTACGCCCTCGTCCGCCATTCTGCGGAGCATTTTCTGCAGATCAATGGGATCCGGCGTCGTCAGCTTTCCGTCCAGGTGCTGGTTTCCGATCATGGATCCGGTGGAGCCGATGATTCCGCATTTCATCCCGGCTCTTTCCACGATGCTCTTGAACAGATAGGTTGTAGTCGTTTTTCCCTTCGTGCCCGTGATCCCGACCATCCGCATGGACCTGGAAGGATATCCGTAAAAGGCCATGGCAATCCGGCTCATGGCGGCCCGGCCGTTGCTGACGCGGACCTGCGGCACATCCAGCTCCACAAACCGCTCCACGATCAGCGCGACGCATCCGTTCTCCACCGCCTCGAAGGCGTAGTCATGGGCGTCGAACCTTGCCCCGACGATGCAGAAGAAAAGCCCGGAATCCGTTTTCTCCTTGCTGCCGGAGGTCAGTTCCCGGATTTCTGTATCCATATCTCCCCTGGTTTCCAGCACATAGGGCGTTTCAGAAATCAGCTCTCGAAGTTTCATCCTTCTGTCCCCTCATTTCTCTCTTGGTCTTATCTCCGGAGCCCTGTCTCCTCCGGAAGAGAACACGAACAGGGAGACCGGTCTTCAGTCTCCCTGAGATCTCATTCATAGCCAGCGGAAGCCCTGAGATCCGCTTCCCCGGAGGCCGGGGTGTCCGCCGCGGTCTCCACCAGAATCATGTTGGCGCCCGAGGGAGCCGTCAGCCAGATCACCGGCGCGCCGCCGGAGCTGATCAGGTTCAGCTCCACCGCCCGGGTGCATACGCTGATATCCCCGTCCAGCACCGCCAGGTCACTCTGCAGGCTGCGGTTTTTGGCTTCGGCCGCCTGGATCCTGTTTTCAATCTTCTGGACCCGCATGGCCCCGGCGCCGATGGCCGCAAACTGGGCCAGCAGCATGATCAGCATCACCGCCGCCGTCACCCAGATGATTCCCCGGCTCCAGTCCCTCCGGATTCCCTTCCGGCTCAGGATCTTCGGCCGCTCTCTGGGTTCCTCGATCACCTGGAACTGTCCGCTGGGGCTGACCCCCATGGAGCCGGTCCAGTCCTGTGTATTCTGGAAAGAGGGCATTTCCAGCCGCCCGGAGACGCGCATACGTTCCCTGCGTCTCGATACTTCACGGAAACCGGCATCGGACTGAGCATCCAGCTGTGCAAACCGGATGCTTCTCCGAACCCTTCCCGTCGCGGCCGCGGCCATATTCCCTCACTTCTTTCTGTTTATATTTATATTGCCGGATGTTCCCCCTGATCCAGGCTGGCAATCAGCTCCAGCAGATCCGGCAGCTCCTTCCGGAAATCCTCCCAGCCGCTGTTGCTGCTGGCCGCGGATACGATCCGGACATGATCGTTGGCGCCGGTGATCTCCACATCCCGCTCGTCCATCAGAATCTTGGTGCGGATATTGGCCGGAATCAGGATTCGTCCCTGCGCGTCGCAGCTCTGATCATCAAAGCTCAGCGCGTAAAACTGTTCCAGATATCGGTTGAGCGCCGGATTCAGGGTGCCCAGCCGCTCATACGCTTCATTTCTCTTTTCCCACATTTCCGTCGGATAGACGGCGATGCTCCGAAAGTCAAAGCTGGGAGCGATGCAGAAGGTTTCTCCCAGCTTTTCCCGGAAGCTCTGGGGGATGACCAGCCTGCCCTTGTTGTCCAGGCTGTGGTTGAAGCTTCCGATGAAACGGAGTTTCCTTTTCTTCTCCGGGGCGGTGCTGCCTGTCTGCTGCGCATCAGCATTTTTGTCAGTCAACGATACCGCCCCCTTTCTCCCACTTTTTTATCACTTTTTGGGCTGCAAAACCATTTTGCCCCACAAAAATAGCACAAGTTTTTGGATGTTTCAACCCCTCTATCCCTGGATTTTTTTCTTTTTCACCCCAGTCTATACATCATTTCTTAATATTATTGTAATAATTATGTAATATTTAAGATTTCTCTTGTACTTCCTCTGAAAGAGCAAATCTATATTTTGTATATAAAAAAACCGGTTTCCTGACAGAAACCGGTTCAAAGCTTTTTCCCCTTCGGAATTTGTTATAAAAAGTTAATTATTTCAGAACTGATCAAGTACTATTTTTCTCACCTGGAACTGAAGGCTGTCGCAGGAGGCCAGCATATACCGGACTCCTCCCTTTTCTCCGTTGAAGGCCGCGGCGATACCGGCGCCGTGCAGGTGCCCGTAGACGCACAGCCGGACCCCCGCCTCCTCCATCCGCTGCGTAAAGCCGCTTTCCGTCTGGTTGCGCAGCAGCGGCGGGTAGTGCAGCATCACGATGACCGGCTTGTCCCCGGTCTTCTTCGCCTGGTCCAGAGCCATGTCCAGCCGCCCCAGCTCCCGCCGGTAGATCTTCAGATCCTGCTCCTCCAGCGGCGTCTCCCCGGTGGGGATCATCCATCCCCTGGTTCCGCATACCGTGCAGTCCCCCAGATCCATGGCGTCCTGCTGCAGGGCATACATTCCTTCCGGCATCATCTCCCGAACCCGGGAGATACCGCCCCACCAATAGTCATGGTTTCCCCGGATCAGCACCTTTCTTCCCGGAAGCTTTCCGATGGCTTCCAGATCCTCCCTGGCCTGCTCCGCCTGCATGGCCCAGCTGATGTCCCCGGGAATCAGCACCGTATCCTCCGGCCGAACCTGCTCCCGCCAGCTCTCCGAAATACGCAAAAAATGCCTGTCCCACTGGGGACCGAACACGCTCATGGGCTTTTCCTGGCCTCCGGGCAGATGCAGGTCTCCAATGGCAAACAGGCTCATAAACAGTTCCTTTCCGCAGGTACTCAGGATTCCTCTTCTTCCTCGTCGCTCTCCGCGTTCCGTTCCTCGTCCTCCCGGACCTCCTCCAGGCTCAGCTCGTGCTCCATCTCGCCGTATTCCTGGGAGGGCATTTCTTCTTCCTCGTCCGGAATGATCTCATCCATGGCGCTGACCGAGTCCATGTCCCCGATATTGTTGGCGTCTACGCTCTCGCCTTCGGAGGCTTCGGTTTCCTCGCTGTTGCTCTGGTTCATCTCCTTGAGGCAGAACAGGCATACATCCTTTCCGGGCAGAGCCGGAGCCTCGTTGCAGATGCTGCACAGCTCCACCTCTTCCGAAATGCCCTCGCCCTTCATTTCCCGCAGGCACACCTTGCAGTATTTCTGGTCAGGCGTAATGTAGTTCAGATCACACCGGGGACATTTAATCAGGGTCATGCTTGTTCTCCTCCTCGAGAATCAATTTAGGGATTGAATCCCACTTTTACGGCAAAATAAGCGGAATAATGATGAATAACGGCATGAAAACGGCTGCGAAACACCCCAGAATTGGGATCGTCCGCCATTTGCCACCTCGCATTCCCATTTTCTTTTTCAGGTCTCCGCCTGCAGCCGCCGTGATTATACACCGGATGCTACTGTCTTGCAATCCCTTCCGGAAATTTCTTTCAGGCATTCCCGTCCGTCAGCACCTCTTCCATCCTGGTCAGGAGCTCCTCGCGCCCCGTCCCGTCCTCTCCGGAAAAGCAGATGATCTCCCAGGGCTGCACCAGCAGTCCCCGGCAGATGGGTGCCAGATATTTGCTTCGCGCTCCCCGGCTGATCTTGTCCGCCTTGGTGGCGATCACGCTGAAGGGGATCCCCGTCTCCCGCAGAAACCGGTTCATGGTCAGGTCGTCTTCTGTCGGCTCGTGGCGGATGTCCACCAGGCACAGCACATGCTTCAGCTCCTCCGCCTGCATGAAGTAATCCTGCATCATCTGGCCCCACCGGGCCTTCTCCTTCTTGTCCACCTTCGCAAAGCCGTATCCGGGCAGATCCACCAGATGGAATGCGTCGTTCAGCAGAAAAATGTTGATCAGCCTGGTTTTCCCCGGCGTGGCCGAGGTGCGGGCCAGCTTGTTCCGCCGGCACAGCCGGTTGATCAGCGTGCTCTTTCCGACATTGCTCTTCCCCGCCACGGCGATCTGGGGCAGGCCCTTTCCTTCGAAGGGGCCGTAGGCCGCCAGGGAGGTCACAAACTCCGCCTTTTTAATCTCCATGCTTCTTCTCTTTTGCTCCCGTTTTCTTCTCCCGGGGCAGCAGCGCCGCCTCCAGGACCTGCTGGATCTCTTCCGCCTCCACGATCTTGAAATGGTCCCGCACGTAGGCCGGAATCTCTTCCAGGTCCTTGTGGTTCTCCGCGGGAATGATCAGCGTCCTGACCCCCGCCCGGTAGGCAGCCAGGGTTTTTTCCTTCAGGCCGCCGATGGGCAGCACCCGCCCCCGCAGGGTCATCTCTCCGGTCATCGCCGCGTCCTGCCGAACCTTGCGTCCCGTCAGCGCGCTCACCAGCGCCGTGGTCAGGGTTACGCCGGCGCTGGGCCCGTCCTTGGGCACCGCTCCCTCCGGAATATGCACGTGGATGTCCAGCTTTGTATAGAAGTCCTCCTCCAGGCCCAGCTCTCCGCTGTGGGTTCTGACCCAGCTGAAGGCGGCTTCCGCGCTCTCCTTCATGACGTCCCCCAGCTGGCCCGTCAGCTTCAGGTTGCCCTTTCCGGGCATGGGGGAGCATTCCACCTCCAGCATCTCGCCCCCCACGCTGGTCCAGGCCAGCCCGTTCACGATGCCCACCCGGGCTTCCTTTTCCAGGGGCTCCCGGGTATACCGGGCAGCCCCCAGGAATTCATGCAGCCGCTCCTGGGTCACCGTGAGGGACTTTTTCCGGTTTTCCAGCAGGTACACCGCCGACTTCCGGCAGACCTTCGCCGCCGTCCGCTCCAGGGTGCGCACCCCGGCTTCCCGGGTATAGTCCTCGATCATCTTCTTCATCACGGCGTCACTCATCTTCACCGTGCCCGCGGTCATCCCGTGTTCCGCGATCTGCTTGGGCATCAGATGCCGCTTCAGGATCTGCAGCTTCTCCTCTTCCGTGTAGCTGGGAACCTCGATCAGCTCCATCCGGTCCAGCAGCGGCTCCGGAATGGTTTCCACGCTGTTGGCCGTGGTGATAAACATCACCTTGCTCAGATCGAAGGGGATCTCCATGTAATGATCCCGGAAGGCGAAGTTCTGCTCCGCGTCCAGCACCTCCAGCATGGCGCTGGCGGGATCTCCCCGGAAATCGCTGGCCATCTTGTCAATTTCGTCGAAGAGGAACACTGGGTTCATGCTGCCCGCCTGCTTCATCCCGGTGATAATCCGGCCGGGCATGGATCCGATATAGGTCTTCCGGTGTCCCCGGATCTCCGCCTCGTCCCGCACGCCGCCCAGGCTCATCCGGACGAATTTCCGGTTCACCGCCTCGGCGATGGCCTTCACGATGCTGGTTTTGCCGACTCCGGGAGGGCCCACAAAGCACAGGATCGGGCCCTTCATGTTCTGCTTCATCTGCAGCACGGCCAGATATTCGATGATGCGCTCCTTGACCTTCTCCAGCCCGTAATGCTCCCGGTCCAGCACCTCCCGGGCCCGGGCCAGGTCCAGGCTGTCCTCCGTTTCCTTCCCCCAGGGCAGTTCCAGAATCCAGTCAATGTAGGTCTCGGATACGATGTATTCCGGGCTGCCGGGAGCAATCCGCCCGATGCGGTCAATCTCCTTTTCGCACTTGGCCCGGGCTTCCTCGTTCAGGGGCGTGGCTTCCATCCGCTTCCGCAGCGCGCTCTGCTCGTCCGCGTCGTCCCCTTCCCCCAGCTCATTCTGGATGGCCCGCAACTGTTCCCGCAGATAGTAGTCCTTCTGGTTTCTTTCCACCTGCCTGCGGATCCGGCTCTGGATCTCCTTTTCCGTGTCCGCCAGATCCGTCTCCCGCATCAGCACGGCGCAGATCTTCTCCAGCCGCTTCAGGGGATCCAGCTCTTCAAGGAACTCCTGCCGCTCCTGCCATTTCGGCAGGATGTTTGAAGCCAGCAGGTCCGCGATCTCCCCGGGCTTTTCCATGCTCCGGAGCCCTTCCACCATGTCCGCGGAAACGCGCTGGCTGCTCCGGGCGTATTGCTCAAACAGATCCTGCGTTGTCCGCACCATAGCCTTGCCTTCGTTGCTCCGCACTGTCCGGTCCCGATGGATCTGGATTTCCGCGTTCAGGCAGTTTTCTCCCTCCCGGAATTCCAGCACGGTTCCCCTGCTTTCCCCCTCCACCAGCACCCGGATATGCTCCCCGGGCAGGTTCATAACCTGGCGGATGGAGGCCACAGTCCCGACGCCGTACAGCTGCTCCGGCGCGGGCTCCTCCGTCTCCTCCTGCTTCTGGGCAACCAGAAAAATCTTCTGGTCCTTCATCATCGCCTGCTCCAGCGCCGCTATGCTGCGCGGGCGGGCTACATCAAAGTGCAGCACGGTTCCGGGAAACAGCATTGTCCCCCGCAGCGGCAGCACCGGCATAACCATCGTCTTTGGATTCGCCATGAGTCTCCTCCCAAGTTCTTCAGTGTTTTCCAGTATACAGAAAACCGCTTTTTTTGCAAGCACAAAAAAGGCCTTCTGCAGACGGAAGGCCTTGGATTCTGCTTATGATACTTCGCTGTCCGGAATCATCCGGTTCTGTTCGCTTCGCTTCACGGTCCTGCGCCGGGTTCCCTTGATCAGCCGCGGCTTTCCGCCCTCAATCGCCGCCGCGTCGATGATGCACCCGTTGATGTCCGTCTGCTCCGGCAGCTCGAACATGGTATCCAGCATGCAGTCCTCGATGATCGCCCGCAGGCCTCTGGCGCCGGTTTTGCGGGCCATGGCCTTCTTCGCGATGGCCCGGATGGCATCCTCCTCAAAGGTCAGCTGGATGCCGTCCAGCTCCAGCAGCTTCTCATACTGTTTGCACAGCGCATTCTTCGGCTCCGTCAGAATCCGGAGCAGGGCATCCTCGTCCAGGCCGTCCAGGGTGACCACCACCGGCAGCCGCCCCACGAATTCGGGAATCAGCCCGTATCTGGTCAGATCCTCCGGCTGGACCTCCTTCAGCGCGTCCACCCGTTCCGGATCCCGGGCGCTCTGGATTTCGGCCCCGAAGCCCAGGGTTTTCTTGCCGATCCGGTTTTCGATGATCGGAACCAGGCCGTCGAAGGCGCCGCCGCAGATGAACAGGATGTTGGTGGTGTCGATCTGTATCATTTCCTGGTGGGGATGCTTTCTTCCCCCCTGGGGCGGAACCGCGGCCACGGTTCCCTCCAGAATCTTCAGCAGGGCCTGCTGAACCCCTTCTCCGCTGACGTCCCGGGTGATGGACATGTTCTCGCCCTTCCGGGCAATCTTGTCAATCTCGTCAATGTAGACGATGCCCTTCTGAGCCCGTTCAATGTCCCAGTCCGCCGCCTGGATCAGCCGCAGCAGGATGGTTTCCACGTCGTCGCCCACATATCCGGCTTCCGTCACGCTGGTGGCGTCGGCAATGGCGAAGGGCACGTTCAGAATCCGGGCCAGGGTCTGGGCCAGGTAGGTTTTCCCGCTGCCCGTCGGTCCCAGCATCAGGATATTGCTCTTCTGCAGCTCGATGTCGTCCTTCTTCGTCTTCCGGCCGATCCGCTTGTAGTGGTTGTATACCGCTACGCACAAAGCCCGCTTCGCGCGTTCCTGCCCGATGACGTATTCATCCAGCGTCTTTTTCATCTCCGTAGGCAGCAACAGCTTCGCGCTGCCGGAAGCACCGCGCTTGCCCGTGCCGCCGGCGCTCTTTTCCTCCGTCTGGACGGAATATCCGTCCTCCAGGATGCTGTTGCACAGGTCCACGCATTCATTGCAGATGTAGACGCCGGGGCCGGCGATCAGCCGCTCCACCATGCTTGCGTCCTTGCCGCAGAAATTGCATCTCGGATTCGAATTCTTCGTGTAATTGGCCATGTTTCTCCTCTGTCGGTCCCATTGGAACCCCGCTGCGGGGTCTCAGCCGTCCGGTGCCGGCGGCCCGTTTTCCCTTTCCCGGGCCGCGCCCGGCGCCCTTAATTCTTCCGGGGCTGATAAATCTCGTCAATAATATGGTAATCCAGCGCTTCCTGCGCGCTCATGAAATAGTCCCGCTCCACGTCGGCCTTTACCTTTTCCAGGTCCTGGCCCGTCATCTCCGCCATCATCCGGGTCATCTTTTCCTTGGTTTTCATCAGCCACTCCGCCCGGATGGCAACATCCGTCGCCTGCCCCTGCGCGCCGCCCAGCGGCTGGTGGATCATCACTTCGCTGTTGGGCAGCGCCAGGCGCTTGCCCTTTTCTCCGGCCATGAGCAGGAACGCGCCCATGCTGGCGGCCATGCCAACGCAGACCGTGCGAACCTGGGGCCGGATGTACTGCATGGTGTCATAGATGGCCATCCCCGCCGTGACGGATCCTCCGGGGCTGTTGATATACAGGCTGATATCCGCATCCGGATCCTCCATCTCCAGGAACAGCAGCTGCGCCACCACCAGATTGGCGGTTACGTCGTCGATTTCTCCCCCGAGGAAGACAATCCGGTCCTTCAGCAGGCGGGAATAGATGTCGTAGGAACGCTCTCCCCGGTTGGTCTGTTCGATTACGTACGGAATCATCGGCATTTTTATCCCTCCCTGATTTGGAGAATGGCGCCTCCCGGCGCCATTCTCAGCAAGACTGAATGCAGTTGAAAGTATTCCTTCGGGGATTATTCCTTCTCTTCGGCTTCTTCCCCGTCTTCCTTCGCAGGGGCTTCTTCCTTCTTCTCCAGGATCGTCGCGTCCTTCATCAGCAGATCCAGCACCAGGGAGATCGCGGCGTCATCCTTCAGGTATTCCTTCTGCTCCTCCGTCAGGTTCTTCCGGAACTCCTCGGCGTCCTGGCCGTAGCGCTCCGCCTGTTCCCTGATCTGCTTCTCGATATCCTCTTCCGTGGGCTCGATGCCTTCCGCCTTCCGGATGGCCTCGATCACCAGCTCATTCTTGACCCTGCGGGTAGCCTCCTGCTCGTTCTGGGCCTTCAGGGCTTCCCGGGTCATGCCCATGTACTTCAGATAGTCATCCAGACGGATGCCCTGGTAGGCGGCGTTCATTTCCATCTCGCGGATCATGTAGTCGCCCTGGGTTTCAATCATCGCCCGGGGAATATCCACCTCGGCGTTTTCCACGGCCTTATCCACCAGCGCGTTCTTGGCCGCGTTTTCGTTGCTCTTTTCGATCCGCTCCGTCAGGCGCTTCACCACGTCCGCCTTATAGGCTTCGAAGGTGTCAAACTCGCTGACATCCGCCGCGAAGTCGTCGTCCAGCTCCGGCTTTTCCACCTTCTGGATGCCGTTCACCTTCACATGGAATACCGCGGCCTTTCCGGCCACCTCGGCGGAGTGATATTCCGCGGGGAAGGTCACATTCAGATCCTTCTCCTCGCCGATGGCCATCCCCACCATCTGCTCTTCGAATCCGGGAATGAAGTTCCCGCTGCCGATGACCAGCGTCTGTCCCTGGGCGGTGCCGCCGTCGAAGGCGACGCCGTCAATGGTCCCGGCGTAGTCCAGATTCACGGTGTCCCCGTTCTCCACGGGCCGGTCTTCCACGTCGATGGTACGGCTGGCCTTGTCCCGGTCCCGCTCGATTTCCGCGTCGATCATCGCGTCCGTCAGCTTCTGCTTCGCGATCTCGACCTCCAGGCCCTTGTACTGACCCAGGGTCACGTCCGGCCGGACATAGACCTCTACGTTGAATTTCAGTTCCTTGCCGGTGCCGATCTCCTCGAGGTTGAATTCAGGCTGATCCACCGGATGCAGGTCATATTCCTTCACCGCGGCTTCATAGGCGTCCGGAAACAGCAGATTGATGGCGTCATCGTAAAGGATGCTCTCTCCGTAAAGGGTCTCCACCACCTTGCGGGGGGCCTTCCCCTTCCGGAATCCGGGGATGTTGATGCTCTTGCGGATCTTCAGGAAAGCCTTCTGCATCGCGTCCGCAAAATCCTCCGCGGAAAAGGTGAAGCTCAGCTTCGCTTTGTTGCCGGAAAGCTTTTCGTAATTGTAACTCATGGTTTTTTCAGTCCCTCCTGCGCCTCTGCGCGTATCCTTCTGATGCGTCTGGCGCACCAACAATTAGTATATCATACAAGCTTCCTTTTTTGCAATATCCAATTGCCGTCATTCCGCATGCCGGTGCAGGAACCGTTGCGCATGGCCGGTATCCGGCCTGCATGCGGCGTCCGGCCCCCGCGCGGTATCTGCGGGGCGCGGGCCCGGATATCTTTTTTACCAGGGATCGCCGATGGCGGGCAGCAGCTGGCTGGTTCCGACTCCCAGCACCTCCGCGGTCCTGCGGGACGCGTAATTCTTTTTCCCGTCCTTCATTTTGCACAGCTGGTGCCCCATAAAGACGATGGACGCGGTCTGTCCGCCGTCCAGGTTGAAGGCGACCCGGCATCCCTTCTCCTGCATCTTCTCGGTCAGAAAGCTGATCCCGGCGCCCTTGCTCCGCTTGATCCGCCCCTCCAGCATCATGAACCAGTAGTGTCCCTTTTCCACCATGCCCACGGCCACCCGCTCCGCGCTGCTCTTTCCGTACTGATTCAGGGCAGCCTCGTTGACCTCCCCGTCCCGGATCAGCCAGGGCCCGAAAGCCAGCACATCCCTGGCCCCCATGTCCAGGTATTCCTGGGCGGTTTTCTCATCGCTGTCAAAAACCTGCATGTCCCCGTCCGGAAAAAGCGCCAGCGTATCCAGGTTCGGAAACTGCTTCGCGCCCTTCTTCCGGGTTTTCTCGGAATAGACGGTGCCGTTCCGGATCAGGACGCCCACCCGGGCCTTGTTGACGATCCGGTGCCAGGCATAGTCCGAGCTGATGGCAATGACCGTCCCGGTCGTCCGGGTCAGCTTATGGGGATATTCCTGCCGGGTCATCCAGTGCTCCGGATCCAGCGGAATCATATGGGGAACGTCGGCTCCCTCCGCGCACCGGATTTCCGCCTCGTACCAGGTCCGGGCGGGCTTGGGCTGGATAATCCGCCGCACCTCCACCCACAGGGTATCGCTGGCATAGCGCCACAGCCCTTCCTCATCGTTCTCGTAGAGGAACTCCCCGCTGTCCAGGAAGCCCTTTTCGTTCAGCTCCGGAAAGTCGGATTCCTCCGCCCGGGCGCCGCAGAAAAGAAAAAAGGCCAGGAGAAATGCCAGGCCTGCCGCTGCTGTCTTTTTCATGCTGTCTTCCTCCATCCGGGATGCTTATGCCGCTCCCGGCGTATGAACAGTCAGTAACTGGTTCCCATCATTCGGTGCAGCACCTCCTGATAGGCTTCCTTCACATCCCCCAGATCCCGGCGGAACCGGTCGATATCCAGCGGCTCGTGGGTGCTGCTGTCCCAGAATCGGGCGGTGTCCGGGCTGATCTCATCCGCCAGCAGGATCTTTCCCTTGAATCTCCCGAACTCTATCCTGAAATCAATCAGTTCAATATTGATCTCGCTCATGTAGGCCGACAGGATATCGTTGATCCGGCGGCTCTGGGCGCGGATGGTCTCGATCTCCTCCATGGTGGCGGCCTTCATGGCCAGCAGGTGGGTGTGGTTCACCAGCGCGTCCACGTCCATTTCGCTGTCCTTCAGGACGAACTCGATGACCGGCTGCTCCAGCTTCATCCCCACCGGCAGCCCCGTCCTCACATGCATTCCGCCGGCCACCCGGTTACGGATCTTCACCGCGAAGCTCATCATCTCGCACCGCAGCACCAGGCTCTGCCGGGGATCCAGCTTCCGGACAAAATGGTTTTCCACATGCTGCTCGCTCAGCAGCGTAAAAAGATGCTGGCAGATCGCGTTGTTGATCTCGCCCTTGCCCAGGATTCTTCCCCGCTTCAGGCCATGGTAGGCCATTGCTTCATCTTTAAAGTAAACGACTGCCAGATCCGGATCGTCCGTCGCGTACACCCGTTTTCCCTTTCCTTCCCGAATGAGCTCCCTGATCTCCGGCATCCGCGCGTCCTCCCTCTCTGGTCTGATTTTTATTGTATCATATCGGGTTTCCTTTTCTCAAGCCCGCAAATTTCAACGCTTTCTGACCGAATTAGACATGATTGTATGCCGGCGGCCATGCTCCGCCCCTGGCAGCGCATGCTTTCCTCACCTGCCGGCATTGTTGCGCTTCTTTTCCAGATACAGCGCGTCATCCGCCGCGTCCACCAGCTCCGCCAGCTTCTGCCCTTCCCTGTACCTTGCGTACCCGACGCTTATGGCAAATCGGTAGGCCAGGCTATGCTCCTGCCGGTAATCCGCGAACTTCCGATAGATCTCCTGCCGGAACGCTTCCGCCTCTTCCTCCCCTGCCAGGAACCCCATGATCAGGAATTCATCCCCGCCGTACCGGATCAGGATCCCCTTCCGGCCCTTCATGCAGGAGCTCAGGATCCTGCCCGCGTCGACCAGGGTCTGGTCCCCCACCGGGTGGCCCCAGGTGTCGTTGATCTTCTTGAAATTATCCAGATCCATCATAAAGGCATACAGCGGCGCCTGGGGACCGGCCAGCCTGCTGTAGTCTTCAAAAACCGGGGCCAGGGTCTTGCGGTTGTTCAGCCCTGTCAGTCCGTCCCGAATGATCTCCCGATCCTGGTCATTGAGGTAGAGCAGCACGATGGAAACCGCCGCGCAGGTCCACGCTCCCGGCATTCCCGTATAGAAGAGGCTGACCACCGACCCGATCAGAGGCAGGAAATAGAAGCTCAGCAGCTCCTTGATCTGAGTGCGGGTACTGTGGTCCTTCCGCCGGATCAGCCATACGACCAGATGCACCAGCGCGATGGCCAGCATCCCGTAGGCCCCGACCACATGCAGCCAGTACATCGGTCCGCGGGCGTATACGTTATCCGGCGACACGGTAAAGATCCATCCGGTCCACATGGATACGGTGTTCAGCACCAGATAGATGCAGCCGGGCATCGTCACGGCTATCTGCAGCTTCTTCGTGATGGTATAGCCGAGCCTTTCCAGCACATACAGATACCAGATGCTCCCCAGGAACACCCCCGCGGTAAGGAAGAGCGCATTCAGTACCTTGTTGGCGATGATCCCTCCCGGGAAGCTTCGCCCCTCCACCAGCAGCCACAGGGCGTCCAGGATCAGCTGGATCATGACGCCGTATACCAGGCTGCGGAACAGAACCCGCTTCATCTGCTGGTTGACGCTGGCCGCGGACTGGTTCGCGATGGCATACAGCATCACGAAGCACAGCAAGTCCAGTTCGATATGGATTGCGGTATTCATTCGGTCCCTCCATGCAGAAAAGCAAATCCCCGGCGCGGTCGCGCGCCGGGGATTCCGCTCTTCCCTTATCTGGAATACTTGGCCCGGGCCACATACGTGGTATGCAGCAGTTCATGGGCCTTATGGCTGTTGGGCTCACCCAGGAAGTCGCGGTACGCCGCCATCACGGATTCATTCTCATGGCTCTTCCGGATGGGCTTGCCGGCATCCTCGTCATACAGGGCCTTGGCGCGGACGACCTTGGGATCGATTTCCATGCGCCGCTGCGCGCTGACGATGGGCTGGCCGCCGCCGGTGACGCAGCCGCCGGGGCATCCCATGACCTCAATAAAGGTGTAGTTCTTTTCGCCGCTGCGGATGCTGTCCAGCAGCTTCGCCGCGTTGGCCGTGCCGTGGGCAATGGCCACCGCCACGTCCAGGTCGCCCACCTTGACGGTGGCTTCCTTGACGCCCTTGATGCCGCGGACCTCATGGAATTCCACGGGATCCAGGGTCTTGCCGGTCACCTTTTCGTACACGGTGCGCAGGGCCGCTTCCATCACGCCGCCGGTGACGCCGAAGATGACGCCCGCGCCGGTGCTCTCGCCCATGACGCTGTCGAAGTCCTCATCCGGCAGGTTCACGAAGTCGATGCCCGCTTCCTTGATCATCCGGGCCAGTTCCCGGGTGGTGATCACGGCGTCCACGTCCGCCATGCCGTCATGGCCCAGCTCAGGCCGCTTGGCTTCGAACTTCTTGGCCGTGCAGGGCATCACGGAGATGACGCGGATCTTGTGGGGATCGATGCCTTCCTTCTGCGCCCAGTAGCTCTTGATCATAGCGCCTTCCATCTCGTGAGGAGACTTGCAGGAGCTCAGGTTCGGAATGAAGTCCGGATAATAGGTTTCGCAGAACTTGATCCAGCCGGGGCTGCAGGAGGTGATCATCGGGAGGGTTCCGCCGTTCTGCAGGCGGCCGATCAGCTCGGTGCCCTCTTCCATGATGGTCAGGTCGGCGCCCCAGTCGGTATCGAAGATCTTGTTGAAGCCCAGCCGGCGCAGGGCAGCGGCCAGCTTGCCGGTCACGGAGGTGCCCATCGGCATGCCAAATTCCTCGCCCAGGGCGGCGCGGACGGCGGGAGCGGGCTGCACCACGGTGATGACCTCGTCATCCGCCAGCATATCCCATACTTCCTTGGTTCCGTCCTTCTCATACAGGGCGCCGGTGGGGCAGGCCGCGATGCACTGGCCGCAGTTGATGCAGGCCACTTCGTTCAGGCTCTGGTCCCAGGCGCTCTTGATCTGCGTCTTGAAGCCGCGGTTCACCGGGCCGATGACGCCCACAGCCTGCGTGTTGTTGCAGGCGGCCACGCAGCGGCGGCACAGGATGCACTTGTTGTTGTTCCGGACGATGGAGGGGCTCAGATCGTCAATGTCGTAGACGTTCATCTTGCCGGCGAAAGCGCCTTCGTCCTCGACGCCCAGATCCATGCACATCTGCTGCAGCTCGCACTTCTGATTGCGGTGGCAGGAGAGGCACTTCTTGTCGTGGTTGGAAAGCAGCAGCTCCAGGTTTACCCGGCGGGCGTCACGGAGCTTGGGGGTATTGGTCTTGACATTCATGCCGGGGGCGACAGGCAGCACGCAGGCCGCGCCGAAAGCCCGGGCGCCGGTGTCCACCACGCACATGCGGCAGGCGCCGATCTGGTTGATATCCTTCAGGTAGCACAGCGTCGGAATATTGATGCCAGCCTGCTTCGCGGCTTCCAGAACCGTCGTGCCGGCGGGAACTTCGACGCTGACGCCGTCAATCGTCAGCTTCACGAGATTATCCATGTGTTGTTTCCTCCTTGCGCGATTAGTCCTTGATGATGGCGCCGAACTTGCAGTTCGCCATGCACTGGCCGCACTTGATGCACTTCTGGGTGTCGATCACGTGCTTTTCCTTCACATTGCCGGTGATCGCCTGCACAGGGCACTTTCTCGCGCACAGGGTGCAGCCGCGGCACTTGTCGGTGATCACATAGTTCAGCAGGGCCTGGCAGTGATGCGCGGGGCACCGCTTCTCCTTGATGTGGGCCTCATACTCATCCCGGAAGAACTTGATCGTGCTCAGCACGGGGTTCGGAGCCGTCTGTCCCAGGCCGCACAGGGCGCTGTTCTTGATGTTCTCCGCCAGGTTTTCCAGCTTCTCGATGTCGCCCTCCTGGCCTTTGCCCTCGGTGATCCGCTCCAGGATTTCCAGCATCCGGCGGGTACCGATCCGGCAGGGGGTGCACTTGCCGCAGCTCTCGTCCACGGTGAAGTCCAGGAAGAAGCGGGCGATGTCGACCATGCAGTTGTCCTCATCCAGGACGATCATGCCGCCGGAGCCCATCATGGCGCCGACGCTGGTCAGCGTATCATATTCCACGGGGATATCCAGCAGGCTGGCGGGAATGCATCCGCCGGAGGGGCCGCCGGTCTGCACGGCCTTGAACTTCTTGCCGTTGGGAATGCCGCCGCCGATGTCCTCGATGATGGTCCGCAGCGGAACGCCCATGGGCACCTCCACCAGGCCGGTGTTGTTGATCTTGCCGCCCAGGGCGAAAACCTTCGTGCCGGTGGATTTCTCCGTGCCGATGGAGCGGAACCAGTCCGCGCCCTTCAGGATGATCTGGGCCACGTTGCCCAGGGTTTCCACGTTGTTGATGTTGGTGGGGCTCTCAAACAGGCCCTTCACCGCGGGGAACGGAGGCTTCGGCCGGGGCTCGCCGCGCCGGCCCTCGATGGAGGCCATCAGCGCGGTCTCCTCGCCGCAGACGAAGGCGCCCGCGCCGAGACGGATGTGGATGTCAAAGCTGAAGTCGGTGCCGAAGATGTTCTTGCCCAGCAGGCCGTAGTCCCGGGCCTGCTCAATGGCCTTCTCCAGCCGCTTCACGGCGATGGGATACTCAGCCCGGACATAGATCCAGCCTTCATCCGCGCCGATGGCGTATCCGCCGATGGCCATGGCCTCCAGGATCGCGTGGGGATCGCCTTCCAGCAGGCTGCGGTCCATGAACGCGCCGGGGTCGCCCTCATCGGCGTTGCAGACGAAGTACTTGTGCTCCGCCTGGCTGGCCCGGGCGAACTGCCACTTCTTCCCGGTGGGGAAGCCGGCGCCGCCGCGGCCCCGCAGGCCGCTCTTCAGGATCTCGTCGATGACCTGCTCGGGAGTCATCTCGGTCAGGGCCTTGCCCAGCGCCTGATATCCGTCGAAGGCGATGTATTCGTCGATGTTCTCGGGGTCAATGACGCCGCAGTTCCGCAGCGCGACACGCTGCTGCTTCTTGTAGAACCCGATTTCCGCCAGGCTCTTCTGCACGGAGCTCTCGTGGGTCTTGTGATCCACGTAGACCAGATGCTGAACCTTGCGGCCCTTCAGCAGGTGCTCGGTCACGATCTCGTCCACGTCTTCCACCTTCACCCGGCTGTAGAAGGTGCCTTCGGGATAGATGATAACCACCGGGCCGGCCTCGCAGAGACCGAAGCATCCGGTGCGTACAACCTTGACTTCCTTGTCCAGGCCGTTGGCCGCGATCTGCTCCTCGAAGCGTTCAATCAGCTTCGCGGAACCGGAAGACGAACAGCCGGTGCCGCCGCAGACCAGCACATGTGCGCGATAAAGATCCATGGGTATTCCTCCTCTGGTTTCTTTTTGATTATTATTCCGCGGCGCCGATGGTGTATTCAGCCACCGGGGTACCACCGATCAGGTGCTCCGTCACAATGCGCTCCACCATGTCCGGCTTGACCTTGACATAGGTTACCTTTTCTTTTCCGGGCAGAATGACGTCCAGCATGGGCTCCAGCCGGCACATGCCGATGCAGCCGGTCTGGCTCACGGTCACATGCTGCAGATCCCGCTTCTTGATCTCCTCCAGGAACTTCAGCATCACGGGACGGGCGCCCGCCGCGATGCCGCAGGTCGCCATGCCGATGACGACGCGGGCTGCGTTCTCGTCTTCCTTGCGCATGTTGATGTTTTCCAGGGTCTTGGCGCGAATCGCCTGCAGATCAGCCAAAGATTTCATTTGCTTACATACCTCCCAAAATCGGATTGATCTCTTCGTTCAGAGCCTCCTGCAGCCAGGCGGCCACTTCCGGCTCATTCAGGGGAATATCGCTCCCCAGCGCGCTGCGGACCTCCCGCGTGTCAAAGGTGCATTCCCCTTTGGGGGTCTTCCCTTCGAACAGGAAATCCGGCTTCAGCGGGTTTGTCATCATCAGGCTCAGCAGGGTTCCGCTCAGATCCCCCAGCGGCAGGCAGTCGATGTTCCCCGTATCCATGGTCACAGTCATCGTCGTGCCCTTTCCGACCTCGCTCTCCAGCTTCAGGGATCCCCCCGCCTTCTCGGCGTTCTCCATCATCATGGGAATCCCCAGGCCCACCTTCCGGGTGGTCCGGGTGGTGGCAAAGGGGCTGGTGACCCGGGCCAGGAGCTCGGGGCTCATGCCCTTCCCGTCGTCGGCAAGCACCATCGTCAGCCATCCCTTTTCATCAATGGAGATCCGGATGGTGACCAGGCTGGCCCCGGCGGTGATGCTGTTCTGGGCCAGGTCCAGCAGATGAAGGCTCAAATCCCGCATGCGCCCTTCCTCCCGGCCTTAATACTTGGCCAGAATTTCCGGCACCTGGTCCGGCGTCAGCCGTCCGTAAACCTCGTCGCCGATCATCATGACCGGGGCCAGGCCGCAGGCGCCCAGGCAGCGGGTCGCGTTCAGGGTGAACTTCCCGTCCTTCGTCGTCCGGCCGACTTCGATCTTCAGCTCCTCAGACAGCTTGTCCAGCACCTTCTGGCTGCCCTTGACGTAGCAGGCTGTTCCCAGGCACACGCCGATAACGTGCTCACCCTTGGGCTCCAGGGAGAACTGGCTGTAGAACGTGGATACGCCGTATACTTCGCTCAGCGTCGTTCCCAGACCGTCCGCGATCATCTCCTGAACATCCTGGGGCACATAGCCAAAGATGTTCATGGCTTCCTGCAGCACGGGCATCACTGCGCCGCGTTCGCCCTTATGCTTGGCGATCGCTTCCTGCAGCTGTGCGTACTTTTCCTTGTTGTCAGGCATTAAGTCCAACCCCCTTGTTGTTTTTCAGACGCATACAGAAGCAAAAGCTTGTTTGCTCTTCGTTCATCTTATCATAAACACGTTGAAAAGAAAAGTGTTTTTGACGAAAATTTAACACGCTGCGTCCTTTGATTGTTGTTGCTTTTGGCTAACATGCAAAATAGATTTATACGATCTCTGTTTCGTCTTCTTTTTCGGAATTTCCGGGTTTTTCCCCGTTTCCGGAATACTTTCATCCCGATTTTGAAAAATACCCTCCAACCCACGGTAATAATAGGTTTTCGTAAAAAATGATTGTCACCTCTCCGCCCTTCGTGTTATAATTCTGACACAAGCCTTTGTCATCCGTTCCATAAGTACCTGAGAGGAGTGATTCCCGGTGAAAAAGAGAATTGGTATCCTGACCAGCGGCGGGGACTGTCCCGGCCTGAATGCGGCGATCCGCGGCGTAGCCCGCGCGGCCTATGAGATGTTTGACGCAGAGATTATCGGTATTCACGATGGGTATCGGGGGCTGATCGAAGGGGATTATTCCGAGATGTCCCGCAGCCAGTTCTCCGGCATCCTGACCCTGGGCGGCACCATTCTGGGCACTTCCCGCACCCCCTTCCGCAACATGCGCAAGATCGAGTCGGACAACGTGGACAAGGTCGCCGCCATGAAAAAGACCTACAGGAATCTGAAGCTGGACTGCCTGGTCACCCTGGGCGGAAACGGCACCCACAAGACCGCCAACCTCCTGAGCGAGGAAGGGCTGAACATCATCGGCCTGCCCAAGACCATCGACAATGATCTCTACGGCACGGATTTCACCTTCGGCTTCCATACCGCCAATGACATCGCCACCGGTGTAATCGACCGCATTCATACCACCGCCGCCAGCCACGGCCGCTGCATGGTCATCGAAATCATGGGCAACAAGGCCGGCTGGCTCACCCTGTATTCCGGCGTGGCCGGCGGAGCCGACGTCATTCTGATTCCCGAGATCCCCTACACCATCGACAAGGTGGCCGAGGTGGTCAAGCGCCGCGCGGAGAGCAACAAGGGCTTCACCATCATCGCCGTGGCCGAAGGCGCCATGGACAGGGAAGAAGCCAAGATGAAGAAGAAGGAGCGCGAAGCGAAGCGCGCGGCCGAGCATTTCTCCTCCAGCGCCTATGTGGCGAAGCAGCTGCAGGAGCTGGTGGGCGTTGAAGCCCGCAGCGTCGTTCCCGGCCATATTCAGCGCGGCGGCACCCCCAGTGCCTATGACCGCGTCCTGTCCACGGAGTTCGGCGTCCATGCGGCCGAGCTGATCCGCGATGATGTCTACGGCGTCACCGTCGCCCTCAAGGGAAACAGTATCACCCACAACGCCCTGAAGGATATCGCCGGCGTCGCCAAGCCCGTTCCGCCGGATGACCAGATGGTCGCCACCGCCCGGAACATCGGCATCTCCTTCGGTGACTGATCTCGAAAAGCAAAAAAGCCGCGCCCCGGATTCTTCCGGGGCGCTTTTCTGTCCATCCTATACCTCAAACAGCTTTTTCAGGTTCAGCGCCGCCTGCTTGACGGCGTTCTTTTTTTCCCCCTTCAGCACCAGTTCATTCTGGGCGTCCCGCAGGCTCATCCCGCCGGAGAAAATCTCCTCGATCAGCCGGGCCTCCAGGGTGATCTCCGCGGGAGGCGCCTCCTCCGCGGGCTTTTCCGTTCCGTGCAGGTCCAGCACCAGGCAGTATTCCCCCTTCTCCGTCTTCGGATTTTCCCGCAGCATCCGCAGGATCTCCTCCGCCGGTCCCCGCAGGGTTTTCTCATGCATCTTGGTCAGATCGCAGCTGGCGCTGATCCGGCATCCGGGCAGCTCCTCCGTGATGGTTTCCACCAGCTCCGTCACCCGGAACGGGGATTCGTGCACAACGGCAATCCGGCTCTCCCGGGCGATACTCCGCAGCTTCTCCCGCAGATCCTTCTTCTCCCTGGGCAGAAAGCCGTAGAAGGCAAACTCCCGGGTGTCGAAGCCGGATACGCTCAGGGCCGCAATGGCGGCGCAGCATCCCGGCACGGGCTGCACCTCGATGCCCCGCTCCGCACAGGCTCTGACCAGGGCATACCCCGGATCCGATATGCAGGGGGTTCCCGCGTCCGTCGTCAGGGCTACGGTCAGATCCTCCGCCAGCATCTTCTCCGCCAGGTATTCCCCCTTGGTGCCCTCATTGTGCTGATGGCAGCTGGTCAGCGCCGTGCGGATCCCGTGAATCTGGCACAGCTTTCCCGTGACCCGGGTATCCTCCGCGGCAATCAGATCCGCGTTCCGCAGGGTCTCCACCGCCCGGGGAGACCAGTCCTGCAGGTTTCCGATCGGGGTTGCCACCACATACAGCCTTGCCATGCTCCGCTCCCTTTCCCTGTCCGTCCTCTGTGCGGCGCGCTTTCTTTCCGTTTTTTTCTCAGGCGCCTTCCGAACTTATTTTATCACAGGACCGCCCCGCCCCACAATACCGCCGCTTCGGCGCCTGCGCCGCCGCCCGCGGGATCGGAAGCCGGATTTCGGATTGAAACGAAAGCCGTCCTGCGGTATAATGATCCCACCGGAAAACCGAATTTCATACGGCCCGGCGGGCCGGCGCGAAAGGAGTCATCTCCATGGATATGATCGTCAGAAACAGCGAAGGGCTGATCCTGGGAAAAGCCTCCCATCCGGAGCATCTGCTCCTGTATCTGAATCATGCGTGGCAGGAAGGGGACACCGTGGAGGTCTCCGCGCCTCCCCGCTCCCATCTCTGGGTGCATATGGGCATCTCCGTCCCCGGCGGCGAGGTCTACTGCCCCTCCGGCGTCTTCACCTGGCAGGTTCCCGCCGGGGAACACCGTCTGGCCTACGCGCCGGAAGCTTTCATCCAGAACCGCAACATCCTCTCCGCCCGGCTCATGCCGGCGGAAGAGCTCGCGCTGCCCCGGGATCTGGCGAGGAATCCGCTGGATCTGCGGGGGGACGTGAATTTTTATCCCCACTGCACCGCCAATGTGGAAACCCGGAACGAGTCCGTCTTCGCTGCCCGGAATGTGATTGACGGCCTGCGCTTCAACACGTATCACGGGGAATGGCCCTTTGAGAGCTGGGGCATCGGCGCCCGGGAGGATGCCTGGTGCAAAATCGATTTCGGCCGGGAGATCCTGGCGGAAAAGATGGCCCTGACCCTGCGGGCGGACTTTCCTCACGACGCCTGGTGGACGGAGGGCCATGTGGTGGATTCCGCCGGGGAGGAGCTGGCCTTCCGCCTTCGGAAAACCGGGGAACGGCAGTGGATCGACCTGGGCGGCCGCCGGATCTCCTGGCTCCGGCTGGAGCGGATGGTCAAGAGCGACGATCCCTCAGCCTTCCCTTCCCTCCGGGCCTGGGAGGTCATCGGCCGGGATCCTGCATAAAAGGAGACAGGGGACGGTTCTGTGTCTCCTTCCCTCCCTGTCTTCCCCGCCCCCAGCCGAAACCGAGCCGCCGGGAAAAGCACCGCAAAAAAGGACGGAGCGTTCTGCTCCGTCCCTCTTCTTTTTTTCGGATGCTTACAGGCTCTCCTGCAGCTCCGCGATCCGGTTCTCCAGGGCCTTCGCCTTCTGCTCGTTGGCCGCCAGCTTTTCCCGCTCGCCTTCCACCAGCGCCGCGGGCGCCTTGGACACGAATCCGGGATTGTTCAGCATGCCCTGGGCCCGTTTGATTTCCCTGCCCAGTCCATCCAGTTCCTTCTGCAGCCGGGCGATTTCCTTTGCAAAATCCACCAGGTCCCCCAGGGGAATGAACAGCTCCGCAGCCGAGGTCACGGCGGAAACGGTCTTCTCGGTCACCTGGTTCCGGTTCCCGATCATCTCCACCGAGGACGCCCCCGCCAGCCGCATGAAGTATCCCTCGCCGTTTTCCAGCGCGGCCTGCCATCCCTCCCCGGGCAGCAGCATCAGCCGCGTCCGCCGGGAGGGCGCCACGTTCATCTCGCTCCGGAGGTTCCGGATGGTCCGGATGATCTCCATCACACCCTGCATCCGCTTTTCTTCCTCGGGGAAGTCCAGCTCCGCCCGGGTCTCCGGCCATTTCTGCAGCATCAGGAAGCCCTCGCTTCCCGGCAGATACTTGTACACCTGCTCCGTCAGGAAGGGCATGAAGGGATGCAGCAGCTTCAGCAGCGCCTCCAGCACATACAGCAGCACCGCCCGGGCCGTATCCTTGCTTTCCCCGTCCTCGCCCAGAAGCCGGGCCTTGCTCAGCTCGATATACCAGTCGCAGAATTCGCTCCAGGCGAAATCATAGATCCGGGTAGCCGCCAGGCCGAAGTCCCCGTCCTCCATGTGCGCGCTGATATCCCGGATGGAATCCTGCAGCCGGCTGAGAATCCATTTGTCGGCGATTTCCAGCTTCGCGGGATCGATTTCTCCCCGCGCGTCCACGTTCATCAGCACGAAGCGGGAGGCGTTCCACACCTTGTTGGCAAAGTTCCGGGCGGATTCCACCCGGTCCCTGCTGTAGCGGGTATCGTTGCCGGGGCTCACGCCCATCACGAGGCTGAACCGCAGCGCGTCCGCGCCGTATTCGTTCACCACCTCCAGCGGATCCACGCCGTTGCCCAGGGACTTGGACATCTTCCGGCCCTGCTCATCCCGCACCAGGCCGTGGATCAGCACGGTTTCGAAGGGCGTCTCGCCCATGTTCTCGATGCCGCTGAAGATCATCCGGGCCACCCAGAAGAAAATGATGTCGTATCCGGTCACCAGCATGGTGGTGGGATAGAAGTACTTCAGGTCCTCCGTCTGCTCCGGCCAGCCCAGGGTAGAGAAGGGCCACAGGGCCGAGGAGAACCAGGTGTCCAGCACATCCTCATCCTGGCGCAGGCGCGCGCTTCCGCACTTCGGGCAGGCGGTCAGGTCCGTCCGGCTCACGCTCATCTCTCCGCAGTCGTCGCAGTACCAGGCGGGAATCCGGTGTCCCCACCACAGCTGGCGGCTGATGCACCAGTCCCGGATGTTCTCCATCCAGTTGTAGTAGATCTTGCTGAAGCGGTCCGGCACAAACTTCGTCTTCCCCTCGCGCACGGCTGCGATGGCCGGTTCCGCCAGGGGCTTCATCTTCACGAACCACTGCTCGCTCAGCCGCGGCTCCACCACGGTGTTCCCGTGCCGGTAGCAGAAGCCCACGTTGTGCTTGTAATCCTCCGTCTTCACCAGCAGACCCAGCTTTTCCAGCTCCGCCAGCACGGCCTTCCGGCATTCCAGGGGATCCATCCCGTTGAAGGCGCCCGCATTTTCGTTCATCGTGCCGTCATCGTTGGTCACGGTGATGATTTCCAGGCCGTGGCGCTGCGCCACCTCAAAGTCGTTGGGGTCGTGGGCCGGGGTCATCTTCACGGCGCCGGTGCCGAAGTCCATCTCCACATAGTCGTCCGCCACCACCGGAATCTCCCGGTTCATGATGGGCAGCATCACCTTTTTGCCCACCAGGGCGGTATACCGCTCATCCTTCGGGTTCACCGCCACGCCGGTGTCTCCCAGCATGGTTTCCGGCCGGGTGGTGGCCACGATCACACCCTCGCTCCCGTCCGCGCCGGGATAGCGGATGTACCACAGATGGGAATCCTGCTCCTTGTATTCCACCTCGGCGTCGCTCAGGGCGCTGCGGCAGCTGGGGCACCAGTTGATCATCCGCTGTCCGCGGTAGATCAGGCCCTTCTCATACAGGCGCACGAACACTTCCCGCACGGCCTTGCTGCAGCCTTCGTCCATGGTAAACCGCTCCCGGCTCCAGTCGCAGCTCACGCCCATGCGGCGCTGCTGGTTCACGATGCGGCCGCCGAATTCGCGCTTCCATTCCCAGGCACGCTCCAGGAATTTCTCCCGGCCCAGGCTTTCCTTGGACAGGCCCTCCTTGCGCAGGGCGTCCACGATTTTGACCTCGGTGGCGATGGCCGCGTGGTCCGTTCCGGGAAGCCACAGGGTGGGATCGCCCTTCATCCGGTGATACCGCACCGGCGCGTCCTGCAGGATGCAGTCCATCGCGTGGCCCATGTGCAGCTGCCCGGTAATGTTGGGCGGAGGCATCACGATGGTGAAGGGCTTTTTGCCCTCCTCCCGGTGAGCCGTAAAAGCGCCGCCTTCTTCCCACGCTCTGTAGATATCGCTCTCGATGGCCTGCGGATCAAACCGGGTCGCCATATCCGCGCCCGTCCTCTTCTTTTCCTCCATGGTCATCCTTCCTTTCTCGCGGCGGGCTCATGCCCGCCCGTCCGTTTCTCCCGCCGCATCCGGTTTCTTCCAAAAGTAATAAAAAGCTCCGTCCCGAAGGACGGAGCTGTCAAACCTGTTCCTGGAAAAAAGCGGTCGACAATCAGGCGTCCTTCTTTTCGTCCTTGTTGACGACCTGGACGCCGTTATAATAACCGCAGTTTTTGCACACGCGGTGGGACAGCTTCATCTGGTGGCACTGGGGGCACTCCCCGATGGCCGGAAGCTGCAGTTTCCAATTGGCGCGGCGGCTGTTTTTGCGAGCCTTGGAAATTTTCCCCTTCGGTACAGCCATGTTTACACCTCCTCCATTTGATCAAGCAATTGCCTCAGCCCCGCAAAGGGGTGCTGAACTCCTGTTTCCTCAGGAGTATCCGTCCGGTCCGAATATTCAAAGCCCGGACAATCCTCCCTGCAAAGGAAGCGGATCGGCAGAGCCATGACGGCGTAAGACATGACCAACTTTTCCAGGGAGACTTTGTGACCTTCGTAGGCAAAGATCTCATCATCCTCGGGATCGCCGTTCCGGATAAACTCCTCGTCAAACTCGTTTTCGACGCTGGCGGAAGCATCCTTCAGGCAGTTGGCGCAGGGAGCATGGGCCACGGTCTCCACCCGGCCCTTCACGGAAATGTTTCCCACATCGTCCGCCATGAAGGTTCCTTCCACTGCGCAGTCGTCAATCCTGACGGCCGTGCCGTAGATCTCCTGGTCCGCAATGGCCTGCGTGCCGGAAAAGGGGAACTCCTGACCGGGCTGGGCTAACGCCCTGGAAACATCCAGCTCCATGTCCTCACCTCAAAAGTGACCGTTTAGCATTATAGCTGTTCAAAAACCTTTTGTCAACAACAAATTCAGCCTTATCATCCGGGAAAGCTGCTGCAGCCCCGCGGCCGAAAATCCGCCGGTCAGTTGTCGCGAACCTTCCCCATCGTGACCAGATCGAGGGTATCCCGGGCGATCATGATCTCCTCGTTGGTGGGAATCACGCAGATGGTCACCTTGCTGCTGTCCTTGCTGATGACCTTTTCTCCCCGGCCCTGGTTCTTTTCGGGATCCAGCTCGGCACCCATGAATTCCATGCCTTCCATGACCTGGGCCCGCAGCACGGAGTTGTTCTCCCCGATGCCGGCGGTGAAGCAGATGATGTCCACTCCGCCCATGGCGGCCGCATAGGAGCCGATGTACTTCTTGATGCCGTAGACCAGCATATCCAGTGCCAGCTGGGCATCCTCGCTGCCCTCTTTCGCCAGGTTTTCCACGTCGCGGCAGTCGCTGCTCTTTCCGCTGATCCCCAGCAGTCCGCTCTTCTTGTTCATCATCGTCAGCACTTCATCCACGCTGATGGGATGCCCCACGGGGGTTCCGTCATCCTTCAGGGGATTGTTGGCGATGAACTGCACCACGGCGGGATCCAGGCTGCCGCAGCGGGTGCCCATCAGCAGGCCCTCCAGCGGCGTCAGTCCCATGGAGGTATCCACGCACTTCCCGTCCTTCACGGCGCTCAGGCTGGAGCCGTTGCCCAGATGGCAGATGATGATCCGCTTGCCTTCCGGCTTCACGCCCAGGAACTCGCAGACCCGGCGGCTCACATACCGGTGGCTCGTGCCGTGGAAGCCGTAGCGGCGCACGTGCAGCTTTTCCTCGTACATCTTCGGCACGCCGTACATATAGGCCTTGGGCGGCATGGTCTGATGGAACGCGGTGTCGAACACGGCGACCTGGGGCGTCCCCTTCATGACCTTCTCGCAGGCTTCGATGCCCATCAGGTTGGCCGGGTTGTGGAGCGGTCCCAGCGGGAAGCATTCCCGGATGGCGGCCTTCACTTCCTCATTGACAATCATGGAGGCGGTAAACTTGTTTCCGCCGTGCAGCACCCGGTGCCCCACCGCGCCGATCTCGTCGGTGCTGGAAATGACGCCGTACTCCTTGTCCTGCAGGATCCGCAGCATCAGCTGGGCGGCGGCTTCGTGGTCCGGAATCGGCTCCTCCACCACGGTGCTCTTCTCTCCCGCCGAATGCTTCAGGCGGCTGCCCTCGATACCGATCCGTTCCACCAGGCCCTTGGCCAGTTCCTTCTCGTCCTCCATGTCGATCAGCTGATACTTCAGAGAGGAGGATCCCGCGTTTACAACCAGAATTTTCATGTCGTTTCCGTCTCCTTCAATGATTTCAGGTGAAAACCTTTTTTATTATACATGGGTTCCGGCAAAAATGAAAGGAAAATCTGTCCTGCTTTCCGGTCAGCCGGAATCTGCGCCGCCGCCCGGCGCAGGCGCCGGATTACCTGACCCTTTTGAAGACAGGAATAATCTCCAGCGGCGCCTCCGCCCGCACGGTTCTTCCGCCCTCCAGCTTCTCGCCGGTATGAATGTTCTCCCACTTTCCCGCCGGCAGGTACACATCCCGCTCGAACTCGTTCAGGTGCAGGATGGGCGCCACCAGGTATTCGCTGCCGAACATATACTGGTCTTCCTTCTCCCAGCAGGCCGGATCCTCCGGGAATTCGTAGAACATGGTCCGGATCAGCGGCGACCCGTTCTCATGGGCCTCGGCGTACAGATCCCGGATGTAGTCGTGCAGGGAGATCCGCAGGTCGTAGTACTTCCGCATGATGCGGTAGTTCTCCTCTCCGTAGGACCACAGCTCGTTGGGCTGGCCCGTGTGCAGGTACCCGCCGCCCCAGTCCCGGTCGTCCAGCGGGGGAATGTTGTAGGGGCCCCGGTCTCCGTGCATCCGCAGCACCGCGGAGAACACCGCGAACTCGTACCAGCGGATCAGCAGCTGCTGGAAATCCGGATCGTTCACATCGTCCGTCATGAAGCCGCCGATGTCCGTCGTCCACCAGGGAATGCCGGCCAGGCCGATGTTCAGGCCCGCCTGCAGCTGGTCCCGGAAGCTTTCGAAGGTGCTCCGCACGTCCCCGCTCCAGATGACGTTTCCGTATTTCTGGCTTCCGGCCCATCCGCACCGCAGCAGGTTCACCACCGGCTCCCCGGTCCGGCTCATCTCGTCAAAGAAGATCCGGCTGTACATCTGGGGATACATGTTGCTGCAGGTCAGCGCCGGTCCGGCGCTGTAGCGGTAGTTGTCGAAGTCATATACCCCGTAGTCCGGTTCGCTGTTGTCCAGCCAGAAGGCGTCGATGCCCAGATCCGCGTAGTTCCGCTTGCACACCTCCCAGACGTACTTCCGGGTTTCGGGATTGAAGGGGTCTATCTCCACGCAGTCCCCCTGGTAGTCGTAGGTCTGGGCCGCGCCCCGCTCCGTGCGGATCAGCAGCCCCCGTTCCATCATGGGCCCGAAGTTTTCGCTTCTCCGGTCCACGCTGGGCCAGACGGAGACGATAACCCGGATGCCCATCCGGTGCAGCTCCTCCACCATGGCCTTGGGGTCCGGCCAGTAGGTTCTGTCGAATTTCCAGTCCCCCTGCACCGTCCAGTGGAAGAAGTCGATCACGATCTGGTCGATCCTGATGCCTTCCTTCTCGTAGGCGCGGGCCACCTCCAGCACCTCCGCCTGGGTCCTGTACCGCAGCTTGCACTGCCACAGCCCCATGCGGTCCTCCGGGAACATGGGCGCCCGGCCCGTGACCGCCGTATATTTCTCCAGGATGTCCTTCGGGTTTTCCCCGGCGCAGATCCAGTAATCCATCTGCCGGGTAGCCCGGGCAACCCATTCCGTATAGTTTTTGGCGAAGGTCACCTGCCCCACCGCCGGGTTGTTCCACAGCAGGCCGTAGCCGAGGCTGCTGACCATGAAGGGCACGGAGATCTGGCTGTTCCGCTGGGCCAGCTCCAGCACGGTTCCCTTCAGATCCAGGTAGGGATGCTGATACTGCCCCATTCCGTAGATCTTTTCCCCGTCGTTGGCGTCAAACTTCACCGTCAGCTGATACTCGCTGGCGCCGTGGATTCCCTTCCATTCCCGGTTCGGAATCTTCAGGCAGCTGCTCCGGGGCACGATGGTCCCGCCGTAGAAGCGGAAGTACTCCCGCAGGATCAGCTTTCCGTCCCGATAGAAGCTCATCACCCCGGCATGGTTCACCGTTGCCCGGATCCGGCCGTTCTCGATCTCGGCGCAGGGGTTTTTCACCACGGTGCCCTCGCCGGTCTTCTCCTCGGCTTCCCCGACGGCCACCCGGGCCGCGGTCTCCTCCGGCTTTTCCGTCAGCGCCCAGTCCGCGTCGCTCTTTCCGTCGTACATCCAGGCCCGGACCCGCAGGCTGTCCCGGCCCCAGGCTTCAATCCGCAGGGTTTCTCCCGCCCGCCGCGCAACCAGCGCGTTCTTTTCCGCGATAAACTGCATTTCCGCTCTCCTTTTTCAGTGATGGTCATCTCCGCTCTCTGACCGCCCGGGCGTCAGACCTTCTGCAGCACCATGGCCGTCCGGGCCGGCACGTAGATGTTGAATCCGATGCCGCCGTCCCGGTCCCGATCCGTCCGGTACACATAGTCGTGCGCAATCAGGCCGGCTCCGCCGAAGCGGATCTCGTCCGTGCTCAGGATCACCCTGTAGCTTCCCTCCCCGGTGGTGCTGACCGGCAGGCGGAAGTTCTGCTCGCTGTAGCTGTTGTGGAAGTCAAACACGAAAACCAGGTCTCCCCGGCTGAAGGCGAGGATCTTCCGTCCCTCGTCGATCCACAGGTTCCGGGCCCCGGGATCCTCCAGCAGCCGGTGCTCCTTCGCCAGATGAATCATGGCCGCGTCAAAGTCGTTCAGCCACTCATACTTCAGCAGCGGGTTGTCCACCAGCTGCCACTGCCGCCGGCAGTACTTGTAGCTCCAGCCGTTGCCTTCCCGGGGAAAATCGATCCATTCCGGATGGCCGAACTCGTTGCCCATGAAGTTCAGGTATCCGTCCCCGCCGCAGCTCAGCGTCAGCAGCCGGATCATCTTGTGCAGCTCGATGGCCCGGTCCATGGTCATGGAATGGTATTCCTTCGTCATGCCGGTGTACATCTCCGCGTCCGCCATCCGGAAGAGGATCGTCTTGTCCCCTACCAGAGCCTGGTCGTGGCTTTCGCAGTATCCCACCACCTTCTCCTGAGGCCGCCGGGTGGTCATCTCGTGCCACAGGGCGCCCATCTGCCAGTCCTCGTCCCGGGTATCCTTCAGCAGCTTGATCCAGTAATCCGGTTCGCCCATGGCCAGCCGGTAGTCGAATCCGATGCCGCCCTGCTCGATGGGCAGACACATGCCCGGCATGCCGCTCATGTCCTCGGCGATGGAGGTGGCGTTGGGATTCACCTCGTGGATCAGCTCGTTGGCCAGCTGCAGGTAGTTGATGGCGTCCAGGTCCGTGTTCATGTTGAAGTACATGCCGTAGTCCGTGAACGCCGTTCCCAGCCCGTGATCGTGGTAGATCATGCTGGTCACCCCGTCAAACCGGAATCCGTCGAAGTGATATTCGTCCATCCAGAATTTCAGGTTGCTCAGCAGGAAGTGGAGCACCTCCGGCCGCCGGTAGTTGAACAGCCGGGTTCCCCAGGCGGGATGCCGGCCCTCGTTCCCCTCCAGGAAGTACTGGCCGTCGGTTCCGTCCTGATACTGCAGCCCCTCGCCCACGTTGGGGCAGGCATGGCTGTGAACCACGTCCAGCAGCACCCGGATGCCCGTCTCATGGGCCCGGTTGATCAGATATTTCAGCCCCTCCGGCTCCCCGTACCAGTGGGCCGCGCCGAAGAAGTTGGTCACCTGGTATCCGAAGGATCCGTAGTAGGGATGTTCCTGCACCGCCATCAGCTGCACCGTGTTGTATCCCAGCTTCCGGATCCGCGGCAGCACGTTGTCGGCGAATTCGCGGTAGGTTCCGATCCGCTCCTCCTCCGTCGCCATGCCGATATGCGCCTCATAGATCAGCGGGGCGGGCTTTTCCTTCTCCCGGTATCCCTCATCCGTCCAGGGGAAGGGTTCCGGATCCCAGACCTGGCTGCACAGCAGGTGGGTCCGGGGGTCCGAGCTGAGCCGGGTGGCATAGGCGGGCAGCCGTTCGAATCCGGCGCCGTTCCGCTCCACCCACAGCTTGATGTACTGTCCGTGCCGCAGGGCGTCCTTCCCCTCCAGCAGGATCTCCCATACGCCGTTTTCCTTTTTCTCCATCGGATGGAGATCATGGCTCCATTTGTTGAAGTCCCCGGTCAGATACACCGCGTCCGCTCCCGGCAGCCATTCCCGCACCGCCCATCCGGTTTCCGTCCGGTGGATTCCGAAATACAGATGGCCGTTGGCGAAATCCGTCAGCCGGGCCGCATTGCCAACCAGCTGCCCGCGCCGTTCCCTGAACCGGTCCATCCGCAGATCAATCTCCCCGCTGTAGGGCGTCAGCCAGGGATCCGCCTGAATGATCCCGTAGGGCCCAGAAAGCTTCTGAACATCCATTCCCGTGTTCCTCCCGTCCTTTATGCTTTTCCCCGGATTCCCTCCGGGTTTTCCGCGCCTCTCCGTATGCCGGCTCCCGCTGTCACGCTTCCGGCATTCCGCTGCCCTCTTCCGCGTTCACCAGCGCGCCGTTGACGTCGTAGTATTCCCTCCGGATCACCCGGCGGTTTTCGTCGTACAGGTATCGGATCTCGCTGTATCCCATGGCGGTGTCCACGGGCTTTCCGCCCTTGCCCAGGAAGACCCGGTTCAGCACGAATCCGTCCGCGTCCAGGGTTTCCCGGTATCCGGCGTATCCGGAGGTATTCTCCGTGCTGTCTCCCCGGGCGCCCTCAAAGCTGACCCGCGCCAGCCGGCCCTGCTCGTCGTAGTCATACTTCCGGCTGGCCACGCCCTCCGCGTTTTCCTTTGCCTCGCCGTTCTCGTCCAGATAGGTTTCCCGGATCACCTGTCCGTCCCTGTTCATCTCCCGCCGCAGGGACATGTATCCCGCTCCCATGGGAATCTGCCGGTCCTCCAGGTCATATCTGCTGACGGTGTAAATCTGGTCGCTCTCCCATTTCCGGCTCTCGTAGGCGTATCCCAGCCCCCGGTCCAGCATCTTCCCGGCCAGGTCGTAGTACTTGACGCTGACCTCCCGGTTCTTTTTGTCCAGCTCCCGCTTCATGCTGGCCCATCCCTCGCCGCATACGGCGGCGCTGCCGTCCGCGTGCTCAAAGCGGATCCCGGTCACCTTGTTGCTCTTGTTCACGCTCTGGACCATCACTGCGTATCCCAGCGGGGTGTCCACGGGGTCCTTGTTCTCGTCCAGATAGACGGTCTTCGTCAGGGTCGTGCCCCGGTAGTCGTTCTTCAGCTGGGCGTACCCCAGCCCCGGCACCATCACCGGGCTCCCCGTCCGGTCCTGATAGGCCGCCATGGTGATCCCGCCGGCGGATGTGTAGGCGATCCGCACCCGGGCGTACCCCGCCGTGCATTCCGTCCGCTCCCCGTCCTCGTCCAGGAACACCGTTTCCTCCAGCCGGTGCTTGTTCCCGTAGGTCAGGATCTGGCCGTAATAGCCTCCCGCCGCCCGGGCGGGATTCCCCTCGAGGTCATAGTATTTCTCCGTCACGGAGGTTCCGCTGTAGCTGTATTTCACCGAAGCGTATCCTTCCGGCGCCGTCGCGGCCTTTCCGCTCTCATCGGTCCAGGTCCGCCGGCTCACCTTTCCGCCCTTCGTTTCCTCATGCCATTCCGCCGATCCGCCGGCCCCCAGGGTCAGCAAAAGCACACCCGCCATCAGTCCGGCCAGAATTCTCGCTCTGCTCATCATTGTCATCCTCTTCAATTGATGTTTTTTCCATCGGGTAAGTATATCAGAACCGCCGGGAAAGATCAACCTGGTCTGCAGGCTGCAGCAGGCGGCCCGTTTACTCATCATAGGGCACCGGAGGCATCGAATACTGCGTGCCGTCCTGCCGCGTGATGGAGATCAGGAAGCACAGCCCGTCCTCCGCCGTGATCGGCCGCAGCGCCAGCCGCAGCGGCTGCGAATCCAGGGCGATCTGCGGCCGCCTCGTATACCATTCGAACCCGCCCTTATGCTCCATTTTCCCGACATGCGGAATCGTCCCGTCCTCTCCCGGCGCCGCCTGCACCTCCACCGTGGCAAACCCGGCATAGATCAGGTCCGACTGGTAACCGTAGGGGGTCTCCTCCAGAGTCAGGGCCGTCAGCTCCGCCCGATTCTCCGCTTCCTTCAGCTCCCACTCGATCCCATCCGGCTTCACGCTCTGTCCGGCGCTGGTGAAAATGTCGATGGGGCCCAAGACCCTTCCGCTGAATCCCGTATCCGCTGCCGTCAGATAGGTCCAGAGCCCGATCTGATCGTCTCCTTCGACGGTGGGAAACAGCCCCGGATGGCTGAACCGCAGCTTACCGCTGCCGTCGTCCGGCTCCGGCTTCCAGTCCTGCAGCGTGATGAGCTGCACCCATCCGTCCTCCTCCGGGCGGACCAGCGAAATCTTCGCGCTCCGGACCTGCGCCCGTTCCCCGGGAGCCATTTCCATTTCCACTTCTCTCCGGTATTCCGCCGCGCCCTCCGGCAGGCGCATCTCCATCGCCACCGCCCGGGGGTTCATTTCCTTCTCCAGATCCACGTCCGCCGTCCGGACCGTTTCTCCCGTGAACTCCTGCCCGTTGATCCAGGCAAGGGATCCCATGGTCAGGCCCTCCGGCGCCGTCAGCGCGCAGGGCTCCGATGCCTCTTCCCGGACCTCGTCGTAGACGGTCAGACCGATCTCCCGGATTTCCGTGCCGGCCTGCAGGTTTTCCCCCGTCAGCGTGAACTCGGCGACGCGGCTGGTGAACGGCGGCACATAGGCAGTCAGATGATCCGAATCGGTCTTCTCCCCGTTGACGCTGCAATCCCCGGATGCGAATTTCAGCCACAGCCCGCTCCGGTTCGTCAGTTCCAGGGTCAGGTCGATGGATTTGTCTCCCATCACCGCCCTGCGCAGGGCCGCGCGGTAGACATTGTTCTCCCGCAGCACCGGCAGGCTTTCCTCCGCGGGGTCCGCC
>CAMNKK010000009.1 GCA_946542235.1 uncultured Clostridia bacterium
CTATCTTTTTGGGGTTTCAGTCCACCTTCCGCCTGAAAGGCGGCAGGCAGCATGGCGTTAGCAGCCTGTTGGCACTGCAAACAGCGGCGGCGTGTTCGACTTTCACGTCTACCGCCATTTTGTTAGAAAGCGCAATATATAGTGTAAAAGTAAAAAGCTTGCTACAATATCTAGCAAGCTTTCGTGATCCCGGCGGGATTCGAACCCACGGCCTGTCGCTTAGGAGGCGACCGCTCTATCCTACTGAGCTACGGAACCGTATGCTCTGCATTCCGCAGAGCAGGAAATATTATATCGGGCATAACCTCAATTGTCAATTTGTTATTTCAGCGTTCGGGGAGCGAAGCCGATCTTCTTCTGCACCTTGCGCAGCGTCTTTGTCGCGATATAATTCGCCTTCTCCGCACCCGCCAGCAGTATATCCAGCAGATACTGCTTGTCTGCGATCAGCCGATTATACTCCGACTGCAGAGGTTCCAGCGCTGCAATCACGGTATCGGCGGTTCGTGTCTTCAGTTCTCCGTATCCCTTTCCTTCCATTTCGGCGCAGATGCTTTCCATGCTCTCCCCGGTCAGAGAAGTAATAATGCTGAGCAGATTGCTGACACCCGGCTTATTCTCCGGATCATATCGGATTTCTCCATCGGAATCAGTCACCGCGCGTTTAATCTTTCTGCGGACAGCATCAGGCTGATCCAACAGGGAGATGAAGCACTCCTCCGGATCGCTCTTGCTCATCTTCCGGGTCGGATCCTGCAGGCTCATCACACGGCCGCCCACCTTCGTGATCAGCGGTTCCGGTACGGTAAACACATCGCCGTAGATCGCGTTGAAGCGCTGCGCGATGTCCCGCGTGATTTCAAGGTGCTGCTTCTGATCCGCTCCGACCGGAACCGCGTCCGCCTTGTAGAGCAGAATATCCGCGGCCATCAGCACGGGATAGGTAAACAGACCCGCGTTGATGTTGTCGGCATGCTTGGCGGATTTATCCTTGAACTGGGTCATCCGCTGCAGCTCGCCCATATAGGTAAAGCAGTTCAGAACCCAGGCCAGCTCCGCGTGCGCGCTGACATGGCTCTGGCAGTAGATGATGCACTTTTCCGGATCCAGTCCGCTGGCCAGATAGATGGCGGCCAGCTCCAGGCAGCGGCGGCGAAGATCGGCCGGGTTCTGCCTCACGGTGATCGCATGCTCATCCACGATGCAATAGATGCAGTTGTAGGCATCCTGCAGCTCCGGAAAATGCCGCAGTGCGCCGATGTAATTGCCAATCGTCAGCGTACCGCTGGGCTGAATTCCTGAAAAAATGGTTTTTTTCTGCTGGTTTTGCTGTTCCATCTTATTTCTCCTTTATTCCGGGTTCAGGCGAAAGCAATCAGACTCCGTCTTCCCTTCTCTGGCCATCCGTGACATGTGCCTTCCCGTTCGAATCGTCCGATTACAGCGCCTTCCGGATTGCTTCCAGCAGATCGCCGTATTCTTCAAAGGCCGGGAGCTCCGGATGCTCTTTCCGGATCTGTTCCGTGGAGCGGAAGAGGAATCCGGCCTTGCTGGCCTGAATCATTCCAAGGTCATTAAAGCTGTCTCCTGCAGCGATCGTATCAAATCCGACGGACTGTAATGCCTTCACTGTCGTCAGTTTGCTTTTTTCGCATCTCATGCGGAAGCCGGTCACTTCGCCGTTCTCAGCTACCTCCAGTTCATTGCAGAACAGCGTCGGCCAGTTCAGCTTTCTCATCAGCGGAGTCGCGAACTGCGTAAAGGTATCGCTGAGAATCAGTACCTGCGTCTCCGCCCGGAGATCGTCCAGAAATTCCCTGGCGCCGGGCATGGGGTCGATCTTCCCGATCGTGTCCTGGATTTCCCGTAGTCCCAGTCCGTGCTCCTTCAGGATTTTCAGTCGGAAATTCATCAGCTTATTGTAGTCCGGTTCATCCCTCGTTGTTCTTCTCAGTTCCGGAATTCCGGAAGCTTCCGAAAAAGCAATCCAGATTTCAGGTACCAGAACTCCCTCCAGATCCAGACAGACAATATTCATTCCTGGAATCCTCCCCGCTTTCCCGGCTGGCCGGGAACGAAATACGGGTTTGATTATAGTACGAATAACTTCAGCGGTCAAACAAAAAAAGCAGGAAACCCTTGAACAAGTTTGAATTTCCGCTTATAATCAGAATAGTTTCTTCTTGTGAATATGTCTGAGGAAGTGGAAAAATGATTCAGAAAGAAAAGTTTAGCTTTGCCTCCTCCCAAAATCAGGCACTTTCTGCCCGCAGATGGATTCCTGACGGGGATATTCGCGGAATCGTCCAGCTGGTTCATGGCATGGCGGAGCACATTGACCGCTATGACCGCGTTGCGGAAGCGCTGGCCGGAAAAGGCTTTCTGGTTACTGGCCATAACCACCTGGGTCATGGAGAGGAGACACCTCTGAAGGGATACTTCGGAGACAAGAATGGGTGGCAGGCATTGGTCGATGATGTACACAGACTGCGAGAACTGACTGAAAAGAAATATCCGGGTATTCCCTTCTTCCTGCTTGGTCACAGCATGGGGTCTTTCGTTGTCCGCTGCTATCTGATGGAGCACAGCGCAGGGCTCAAGGGCGCCATTCTCTCCGGTACGGGAAGCTTTTCCTCCGGCACGGTATCCGGAGGTCTGGCTGTTTCCGAGCTGATCTGTCTGACCGGCGGAGCAAAAAAGGAATCCCCCTTCATAAACAAAATCGGCTTCAGCAGCTCCAACAAACCCTTTGCACCCAACCGGACGGAATTCGACTGGCTTTCCCGGGATGAAAAGGAAGTGGACAAATATGTGGCAGATCCCTGGTGCGGATTCCTGTTTACCGCATCCGGATACCGGGATATGTTCCGGGGGCTGAAGCGAATGTCCGAAAAGGTCGGCCTGCAGCGCATGCAAAAGGATCTTCCGGTCCTTTTCATCAGCGGAGAGCAGGACCCGGTAGGCGGAATGGGCTCAGGCGTAAAAAAGGCAGCTGAAGACTTCAGGTCCGTCGGTATGCAGAATGTAACCGTCCGTCTCTATCCAGGCGCCCGGCATGAACTGTTTAACGAGGTGAACCGGGATGAAGTCTATGCGGATCTGATCTCATGGATTCAGCAGGTTCTCATTCAGTCATAAGTCATTACATTCAGACAGAACAGAGAGGAGCGTCCGAACATGAACAAAAAGACCGTCATTGTGATTGTTGTTTCCGTGCTATGCGCCGCCGCTCTCATTTTCCTGGGAGTCCGGCTGAGCCAGGAGAGCAATGCTCGGCAGGAAACTGCCGCCCGGCTGGAAAGCGAACAGGCCAGCAACGCACAGCTGCAGGAGCAAAACCAGTCTCTGAGTACTTCCCTGGAAAGCGAAACGCAGGCCCGGGAAGCCGCCGAAAAGTCTCTGGCGGAAACCGAGGATGCACTGACCGCCTCCCAGGCTTCCCTGTCTGAGCAGACCCAGGCCCGGGAAGCCGCGGAAAAATCCCTGGCGGAAACCGAGAGCGCGCTGACCGCCTCCCAGGCTTCCCTGTCCGAGCAGACCCAGGCCCGGGAAGCCGCGGAAAAATCTCTGACCGAGGTCGCGGAAGCGCTGGCCGTTTCCCAGGCTTCCCTCTCTGAGGAAGCCAGTGCACGGGAAGCCGCGGAGAAGAATCTGACGGAAGCAGCAACTGCCTTAGCCTCTTCCCAGGCGTCTCTGTCCGAAACCTCAGAATCTCTGACTCAGGCACAGAGCTCTCTGGCTGCGGAAGTCAAGGCAAAGGAAGCTGCGGAAAAGTCCCTGGCGGAAGCCGAGGACGCGCTGACCGTCTCTCAGGCATCCCTGTCTGAGCAGACTCAGGCCCGGGAGGCAGCGGAAAAGTCCCTGGCGGAAACCGCAAAATCTCTGGCGGAAACAGAAAAATCCCTGGGAGAAACCGCCGAAGCTCTTTCAAGCGCGCAAAAATCCCTGATCCTGGAAACCCAGGCCAAGGAGGCCGCAGAGCAATCTCTGGCGGAAGAAACTCAAGCCAAGGAAGCAGCGGAAAAGGACGCGGCTGACAAGGAGAATACGCTGGAAGCTGCTCAGGCAACCCTGACCGAAATCACAGACACGCTGGAAGCCACCCAGAAGGCCCTGGCGGAAGCCTTGGCCACACTGGAGGCCACCCAGAAGGCACTGGTCGAAGAGAAGCAGGCCAGGGAGGCTGCCGCCGCGGAAAATGAAAAGCTGAAGGGAGAGCTTCAGAAAACCGGTTCGGCGCTGGCGGAGGCGGAGCAGGCAAAGGAGGCTGCCGCCGCGGAAAATGAAAAGCTGAAGGAAGAGCTTCAGAAAACCGGTTCGGCGCTGGCGGAAGCGGAGCAGGCAAAGGAAGCCGCGCTGGCGGAAACCGCCGCCCTGACGGAGAATCTGGAAACAGCGCAGGCTTCTCTGAAGGAAGCAAGCGAAGCAAAGGAAGCCGCCGAAAAGGAAAATGCTGCCCTGACAGCGGATCTGGCTGCCTCCCAGGCGTCTCTGGAGGAAGCTTCCCGTGAAAAGGAAAACGCGCTGGCGGAAAACGCGCAGCTGGCCGATTCCCTGAAGAAAGCTGAGACCGCGCTGGAGGAGAGTACCGCCGCGGTAGAGGAGCTGAAGGCATCGGAAGCCTCCCTGACGGAGCAGCTTCAGGCCTCCGGAGAAATGCTGGCCGCGGAAAAAGCCGGACGGGAGCAGGCGGAAAAAGCGGTTCAGGAAACCCGGCTGGAGCTGGAAGCGGAGAAAGCCGCCGGAGAAGAGCTGACCCGTACACTGGCCGCCGTGAGCGAAGAGAAGGAAAGCCTGACAGCGGCGCTGGCGGAGGAGAAGGATAAAACGAGCGCGCTGGAAACCCAGGTTTCCGAGCTGACTGTTCAGAATCAGGATCTGAAGGGCGTTAAGGCGCTGGAAGAGCAGGCTCCTCTGGAACTGCCCGATCCCAATCGGGTGATGGTTGCTGTCGATGATCTGGCACGGGTTACCTGGAGCCGGGTACGTCTGAATGAGGAAGGACTTCCTCAGCTGTGGCTGCGCGCGTCGGACAACAACGGTCTGATGAGCATGCTGTTCTACCGCAGCTTCACGGATCAGAATAATCAGCTGCAGACAGAGCTGTACGATCGCTATCCCCTGAGCGGAGACAGTCCTGCGGTTCGTTTCCGCACTCTCTCCAAGCCCGGCGCATACGCTGTCGTGGTGCTGAATCGGAAAGGCGACTACGTGAATTTCGGTATCCTGGCCACGGTGGAAGATGTGGATGGCAACGGTGTGATCGACACGGTGACGGACGCGGAACAGACGGTCACGCTGCTCAATCTGCCCGGCGCTTTCTCTGCTGTCGGGGCTGAAAACCCATAAGGTTTTCGCCGCAGTTTCCATACTTTTCCGTCATCTGAGAGGTGATACTCATTTTCCCCTGGAGAAATCCCTGGCGGGAGGAACTGCAGGCTCTGTTCCTTCCGCTTTCTCTTCGCCGGAAGCCTGCCCTTCGGCGCAGCCTGCGGCCGGACTGGCTTTTCGCAGTGGATCTGCCCGACTGCGCGGAGCCGGAGGCGGTGGAAGATTTCCTTTGCCGAGCCGAAGCAGGCGGATGGAAGGCAAAAGAAGACGGGCACTGGATTCAGCTGAAGCCCGCCGTGTTCTCTTTTCCTGAAGGCATGCTTCCCTCCCCGCCGGAGGGAGAAGCCGCATGCCTGGATGAACTTCTTTGCCGTCATCCGGGATCCGCGGATCCGGAAGCGGAAATGCTTTTCCTGATCAAGGCGCGGGAGGAGGGAGAGGCAGCCTGGGAGTCTGCCTGCAGAGAGCTGCACCGGGAGTTTGCCCTGCGGCTGCGGAAAGGGATTCCCCTGCCGGCGCTGTCCTTCCGAGCCTCCTGTATATCGAAGGCTTCAGTACAAGCCTCCCCGGCGCAGGCAGTTCACCTGTGCGCGGAACCCGTGATATAATCGTTTTGAAAGGAGACCATGCCCATGTTGATTCAGCACATCGGACACGCAGAATTCCTGATCACCCTGGAAAGCGGATTCCGCATTGTCACGGATCCGTATGATGCTTCCACCGGATACCCCGTCCGGCAGATTGAAGCGGATGGGGTGCTGGTATCCCATCACCACCATGATCACGACGCGGTGGAGAATGTCTCCGGACATCCGCAGGTGATCGATTACGCGGGTCTGCACACCTTTGCGCCCGGCATTCAGGTAACAGGTATTATGGCGGATCATGACGGGGAAGGCGGAGCGAAGCGCGGAAAGACGCTTCTCTTCCTGCTGGAGGCGGAAGGGCTCCGGATCGCGCATCTGGGGGATCTCGGATGTCTGCTGGACGCGGATCAGCTGGAAGCGCTGGGCCGCGTAGACCTGGTCATGATCCCGGTCGGCGGTTTTTTTACCATTGATCCGTCCCGGGCGGCCGAGGTCGTGGAGCAGCTGGATCCTCGCATGGTGATTCCCATGCACTACCGGACAGAGTATAATGCGGACTGGCCCATCGGATCCGTCGAAGACTTTGCGAAGCTCTTTGACCCTTCAAGGATCCGCCGGGGCGGAGAGGCGCTCCGGGTCACCCGGGGTGATCTGGAGTGCCAGCCGTTTATCGTCATTCTGTAATGGAGGAAAAGAAACAGCATGCCGGATGTCGCCATGCATCATGCCTTCGGGCAGGAAGTCAAAGCCTCCCTTCCTGAGGAGGTACAGGAATATCTGATGGACACTCCCTACGTGTTTGCGCTTTACGGGCCGGATCCCTGGTTCATGCACCAGCCCTGGAAGCGCAGACAGGGCCGTGGGCGATGGATGCACACCACAAAAACCGGGGCTTTTCTGATGGCGCTTGCGGAAAAGGCCAAAGAAGGCAGCGCGCCCCGGGAGATGTTCTCCTATCTTGCCGGTTTTCTGTGCCACTATGCCCTGGATTCCGAAGCCCACCCCTATATTATCTGGCGCAGCACGGAAACCTGGCCCACCAAACGGGCTCACAGGGATCTTGAGCACGCGCTGGATGCCGCGCTGCTGAAACGGGAAGGCCACTGGAAGGAAAAGCACCCGGTTACGGATTATCATTTTCCGGATCTCCGCCTGCCGGAAGCCATGGCTCCGGATCTGAACGCCGTCTATGAAAATGTATACGGCTGGAAGAACGCGTTTTCCAGCCTGAACCCCTGCTATCACCGCTATCGGGCGCTGTACCGTGTGATGGAGAAACCCTGGTCCTTTCTGACTGTTCTCGCGTCCGTCATACCCACCCACCGCTTTCGTTCCATTCCTTACGTCCGGTCCGCATTCCTGGATCGGGATATCGAGAATCTGTCCCATCAGTCCTGGCACGAAGCCTACGCCCGGGATCTCACTTCCACGGAAAGCTTCCCGGAGCTGTACGAAAAAGCCCGTAAGGAATCTGTCCGGATGATCAGGGACTGCTTTGCCTGCGCCCGGGAAGGAACCCTGAGCAGCCGGGAACTGGCTCAGAGTATCGGAAACCGTTCCTATCTGAGCGGGCTGGATGTGGAGGATCCCCGCAATTTTGCCGTGCGCAGTCTTCGTCCGCCCAGGGAATAATGCCTCTGCCCCGCCGCTGATTTCCCTTTTTCCGCATTGCTTTTCGACCTGAATCGTGCTATTCTTCAGAGCAGGAAGATCAGCGCGCCCATCGCGCTGGCTGACTTTTTTCTGATCTGACATCTTACCAGGAGGCTCCCATGCAAAGCAAATCCATTCCCTCCTCTGTATCCGACTTTCTGGCTGCCCACGGTGCGTCCAGCCTGGCCGCGGACAAGCTGGAAAACCTGGCGGCGCTGGTTCGCGTCTTCCGCGATGCCACTCCCCCGGCGGATTCCGACCCCTTCTCCCAGGAAAATCTGTCCTATCTGACTGCCGTGCTGGACTATATCGGCATCATGGACGAGCGTCTGTATGAGCATTACCGTGCTCTGATCGATCTGTTTCGGGAAGGTGTCTTCCGTGCCCCGCGGGAAAAGCTGCTGGCCTATCCCTCCTGGAATGGGCTGCGGGAAAAAGCGGTCCGTCTGGGCATTCTGCCGGAGGATCTTTACGGCAGTGATCTTCCCCGTCCCCATCTGGGTGTGTCCGAGGAATATCTTCGCGTAAAGGAGGGCGCCGCCAAATGAAGCTGCTTTTCGTATCAGCCCGCAGTGCCACCGTGCTTGTGGACGGAGAGGGAGATTATCTGATGTCTTCTCCCGTCCAGCTGACGCTGAACGGAACTCCCCTGGGGGAGGAAAGCCGTTCTGTAGTTTCCCTTTTTGATCTCACCCCGGATACGGATTATACCCTGATCCGGAATCAGGGGGCTGATGAAGAGGATGTCCTTTCCTTCCGCACCGGAACGGAAACCTGCACCCTGGACGTCCGCCGTTTCGGCGCCCAGGGAAACGGCCGGGCAGATGACACCCCCTGCATTCAGGCAGCCATCATGTGCTGCCCCGAAGGCGGCCGGGTCGTGCTTCCTGCGGGTAATTATCTGACCGGCCCCCTGTTTCTGAAAAGTCACCTGACCCTGGAGCTGAAAAAGGGCGCGACCCTCTCCCTGCTGACCAACCAAAATCGTTTCCCGATTCTGCCCGGGGTAACCTTCCCCACCGGCGAGGGGGACGATCTGCTGCTGGGATCCCAGGAAGGAAATCCGCTGGATGCCTTTGCCTCTGCCCTGACCGGCATCGACGTGGAAGATGTCCGAATCATCGGGGAGGGCATTATTGACGGCCGCGCGCAGGAAGGCATCTGGTGGGTCAATCCCAAGGGAAAGTACCGGGCCTATCGGGGGCATTTGCTCTTTCTGGAGCGCTGCCGGGATATCACCGTCCAGGGGATCACTTTCCGCAACAGCCCGTTCTGGAACATCCATCCCCTCTTCAGCGATAACCTCAGCTTCCTCAATATCACGGTGGAAGCTCCTTCCTACAGCCCCAATACGGACGGTTTCGATCCCCAAAGCTGCAACGGAGTGAAGCTGTACGGAGCCCTGTTCTCCGTGGGGGACGACTGCATCGCCATTAAGTCCGGAAAGATCTGGCAGGGCCAGAAGTACCATGTGCCCACCCAGAATGTGGAAATCGCCTGGTGCGCCATGCTGGACGGTCACGGCGGTGTTACCATCGGCAGCGAAATGGCCGGCGGAGTCTGCCACGTCCGGGTGCACCACTGCTGGATGCGGGGCAATGACCGGGGCCTGCGGATCAAATCCCGCCGCGGCCGGGGCCAGTTTGCCGTAGTTGACGACATCCGTTTCGAGGATGTCAGGATGGACGGAGTCAAGATGCCTCTGGTCGTCAACTGTATGTATTTCTGCGATCCGGACGGACATTCTCCCTATGTGCAGAGCCGGGACCCGCAGCCTGTGGACGATACAACGCCCACCATCGGCTCCATCATCTTCGAGCGGGTAAAGGCAACCGGATGCCGGGCCTGCGCCGGATATATTCTGGGGCTCCCTGAACGTCCTGTCCGGAATGTCACCGTGCGGGACAGCTCCTTCGACTTCCAGGAGGACGCCATTCCGCTGGTTCCGGCCATGGCGGAGCACGTGCCCGCCATGCATAATCAGGGAATTGTCGCCCAGTTTATCGACGATCTGGTCGTGGAAAATGTAACCATGGAGCATATTTCGGGCGAGCCGGTCACAAGGCTGTAATCCATTTCCGCCGCAGGATCTTTGCCCGCCTTCCCGTGCCCCGTTCCCGGCCCGCGGAGGCCCGGCCCGGAAGATGGATTATATCATACAGAATTAGGAAAGGAAGAAATAATCATGGACATTCGTTATTCCTGCAATCAGCGTGATTTCAGGCGGTATACCACGGAGGAGGTTCGCAGGGAGTTCCTGATCGAGAATCTCTTTGTTGCGGATCAGGTTCAGGCTGTCTACAGCCATGTGGATCGTATGGTAACCCTTGGAATCATGCCTGTCCGGGAAAAGGTTTCCATCGACAAGGGGATTGATATCTGGAAGAATTTCGGAACGGAGTTTTTCCTGGAGCGGCGGGAATGCGGCATGTTCAATGTGGGCGGCGCCGGAAAGGTTTATGTGGATGATCAGGTATATCCCCTGAACTACAAGGACTGCCTCTATATCACCCGGGGCGCAAAGACCGTCCTTTTCGAAAGTGACGACCCTGCTCATCCGGCCAAATTCTATCTGGTCTCCGCCCCGGCCCACTGCAGTTATGAAAACCGGCTGATCCGGATTGAAGACGCTGCCAAGAGACCTGTCGGCGCCCTGGAAACCAGCAACAAGCGGACCATCAACCAGTTTATCCATCCCTCCGTGCTGAAGACCTGCCAGCTGTCCATGGGAATGACCGTGCTCGAGCCCGGCTCCGTATGGAACACCATGCCCGCCCATACCCATGAGAGAAGGATGGAGGTCTATTTCTATTTCGAGGTTCCGGAGAACAACGTCGTTTTCCATATGATGGGAGAAGGGCAGGAAACCCGGCATATCGTCATGCAGAACGAGCAGGCGGTTATTTCTCCTTCCTGGTCCATCCATTCCGGTGCCGGCACCAGCAATTATACCTTTATCTGGGCCATGGGCGGAGAGAACCAGGCCTTTGATGATATGGACGAGATTCCCACCACGGAGCTGCGCTGAATCACAATATATATAAGAAAGGGAGTATGATCACATGAACATGAAGGATTTCAGCCTGGAAGGAAAAATTGCCTGGATTACCGGTGCCTCTTACGGAATCGGTTTCGCCATCGCGGAAGCGTTCCACGCTGCCGGGGCAACCATCGTTTTCAATGACATCAACCAGGATCTGGTAAACAAGGGCTTGGCCTCCTACGCGGAAAAGAACATCCCCGCCCACGGCTATGTCTGCGACGTCACCAATGAAGAAGCCGTTCAGTCTCTGGTGAAGCAGATCGAGAAGGAAATCGGTGTCATCGACATTCTCGTCAACAACGCGGGTATCATCCGCCGCATCCCGATGATCGAGATGAGCGCGGCGGATTTCCGCAAGGTCATCGACGTGGACCTGAACGCGCCTTTCATCTGCGCCAAGGCCGTCATTCCTTCCATGATTGAGAAGGGGCATGGAAAGATCATCAACATCTGCTCCATGATGAGCGAGCTGGGCCGGGAAACCGTTTCCGCCTATGCCGCGGCCAAGGGCGGCCTGAAGATGCTGACCCGGAACATCTGCTCCGAATACGGCGAGAAGAACATCCAGTGCAACGGCATCGGCCCGGGCTATATCGCCACACCCCAGACCGCGCCTCTCCGCGAGCGCCAGGCGGACGGCAGCCGGCATCCCTTTGATCAGTTTATCGTCAGCAAGACCCCCGCTGCCCGCTGGGGAAATCCTGAGGATCTGCAGGGTCCTGCCGTGTTCCTTGCTTCCGATGCCAGCAATTTTGTCAACGGTCATATTTTGTACGTGGATGGCGGTATTCTGGCCTATATCGGAAAGCAGCCCTGAGAGACTCTTTTTCCCCCTCGCCCTTGTGCGAGGGGCTTTTTTTCTGTCCTGCTGTCCGTATTTCCCACCCGGCGCATTTCTCATATCTTGCTTTTTTAGGAGGCTTTTTCATCATGCGGCACATCGCGGTTTTTCCAGTGTTTTTCTAATATTTATTAATCAAAAAAAACAACTTTACTCTGTACAACCCTTCTTAAAAGTTGTATAATTCTCCTCATAGATGGACATATTGTCCATGGAGGGCTTTGGCTCTCATACAACCGGGAAACCGGAATAAAAAAAAGGAGAGGTAACCCATGAAAAAATTCGTGTCTCTCGTGCTGGCGCTGGCTCTGTGCCTGGGCCTCGTCTCCTTCTCCGCGTCCGCTGAGGATGTGCTGAAGATCACCGTCATGATCGACGGAACCGTTCTGGATCAGAACAACGGCCGCGATGCCATCGAAGCCCGTTGGGAAGAGCTCCATCCCGGCTATGACCTGGAGTTTATCCAGCCCGACCACAGCGCTTATTACGATGTCATGCAGCAGCGCATGTCCTCCGGCGACTGGCCTGATGTCCTGATCCTGAGCTCCACCTATTATGCGGACTACGCCGCTGCCGGCGCTCTGTGGGATATGACCGAAGCCTGGGAAAAGAGCCAGACCAAGAACAGCGGCCGCTTCACCGGCGATGTCGTGTTCGACGGACTGAAGATCGATGGCAAGCTGTACGGCTTTGCCCCCACCCGCGGAAATGGCTGCATCACCTATGTGAAGAAGGCCTGGCTGGATGCCTGCGGCCTGGAAGCCCCCACGACCTATGACGAATACATCGCCATGTGCAAGGCTTTCGTTGAGAAGTACGGCACCTACGCGATCTCCGCTGCCGGTTTCGTCGGAAACGAAGCTCCCTTTGTCAACTATCTGCCTGAGTTCTACCAGGATGCTTATCCCTTCTTCGTACAGCAGGAAGATGGCACCTGGGTGGACGGTTTCACGCAGGACAACATGAAGGCGGCTCTGCAGCGCATCCAGGATGCGGTGAAGGACGGCCTGATCGACAAGGAAACCCTGACCAACAAGACCTCCGATGCCCGCAACAAGTTCTATGATGACAAGTTCGGCGTGTTCACCTACTGGGCGGGCACCTGGGCGACCAACCTGAAGACCAATCTGGAAGCCAACGGCCGCGACGGCGAGCTGGTCGCTCTGAAGCCCCTGGAAGGCAATCCTCCGTATTATGATCGTGTACCTCCGGTCTGGTGCATCACCTCTGCCTGCAAGAATCCTGAAAAGGTATTCGATGCCTTCATCGACACCATGCTGGACGGCGGCGACACCCAGATGCTGTGGACCTACGGCGTGGAAGGCGTGCACTGGTCCAAGGCTGCCGAGACCATCATGGCCGGTACCGACAAGGAGAAGACCTATGAAGAAGGCCAGTTCCACATGAAGGAAAACCTGGAAAAGGCCGGAACCGCCTACACCAAGAACCACATCGATCCGATGCTGGCCCTGGCGACCTTCGCGGAAGGCTACTATGATCCCAAGGCGGATAGCGTGAAGCCCGAAGCCATGGCTGCTTCCGAACTCTTCAACGCCAATTCCCGTCTGGCCTCCATTGTTCCCGCTACGGATGTGCTGAGCGAACTGAACGGCGACCTGACCACCATCAAGAACCAGATCATCGCTGATATCGCTCTGGGCACGATCTCTGTGGAAGACGGCTACAAGCAGTTCGAAGCGGAGGGCGGACTGGAGATGTCCAACGAAATCGTCGAAAGCCTGAACGCGCTTAACTGATTTCAACCTCTGACATTCATGGGGCGACGGCAGCATACCGCCGCCCCTCTTCCGGCTTTTTTGGGATCCGGAGGATAGTTCAAAAAGAAAGGTTGGTTCCACATGGCGTCTACAACATCCAATGGAACAATCCAGGTGAAGAAGAAACCTTTATCCCAGCGGATGAAGAAGTACTGGGGCTTCTACCTTATGTTCATTCCGGTACTGATCTTCGTGGCCGTTTTCCATTATGCTCCCATGTTCGGAATCCGGTATGCCTTCTATTCCTGGAAAATCATCGGCGAGCCGAAGTGGGTCGGCCTGGCGAACTTTGAAAAGCTCTTCAGTCAGAGCCAGTTTTCCGTGTCTTTCTGGAACACCATCGTGTTCTCCGTAGTCAAGCTGGTACTGAACACGGGCATGGCCGTGATCATTTCGCTGCTGCTGAATGAGATGATCTCCCTGAAGTTCAAAAAGCTCAGCCAGACTATCATCTACCTGCCCCACTTCATGTCCTGGGTTGTGACGGCTTCCGTATTCTCCCTGCTGCTTTCCCCGTCGGAAAACGGCCTGGTGAATCAGCTTCTGATCAAGCTGCACGTCATTGATGAAGGCGTGTACTATCTGGCAGACAAAAACCACTGGCGCACCTGGTACTACATCATCAACCTGTGGCGTGAGACCGGCTGGCAGACCATCATCTTCATGGCCACCCTGACGGGCATTGACCCCGGCATCTACGAAGCCGCCTCTATTGACGGTGCCGGCCGCTGGCAGAAGATGTGGTACGTCACCTTCCCCGCGCTGGGCAACACGATCATCACCGTGCTGATCCTGAATCTGGCGAAGATCATGAACCTCTTCGAGAGTGTCTTCGTTCTGCAGAATGACTCCGTTCGCCGCGCGACCAACGTGCTGCAGACTTATGTTTATTATCAGACCTTCAATGCCGGAGCCTCCGCTGACTACGGTTATACCACCGCGGTCGGTCTGTTCCGCAGTCTGGTCGGTCTGGCTCTGATGCTCATCTGCAACTACGCGTCCAAGAAAGTCCGCGGACGCGGCATCGTGTAAGGAAGGGGGCGAGAAGAATGGCAAATACCGAAAATGTGAAGTTCATCACCCCCGCCGGCGTCGAAGTGCCGCCGCCTCCCCATATAAACAAGCCGAAATCCCAGTATACGGTGTTCAACTTCGTCAACGGATTCATTTTTATCCTGGTCTGCCTGATTATTCTGGTACCGCTGTGGAAGGTGCTGATTGACTCGCTGGATCTGACCTCCGGTTACGGCATGAAGCTTCTCCCCAGCAAGTTCGGTCTGGATGGTTATCTTTCCATCTTCACGAACAAATCCCTGCTGCAGCCCCTGTGGGTCAGTATCTACACCACGGTAGTCGGTACCTTCATCGGTCTGCTGCTTTCCACCATGGGCGCCTATGTACTGATTCAGTGGGATATGCCCGGACGGACGCTCTTCGCGAACATTCTGCTGTTCACGATGATCTTCTCCGGCGGTATGATTCCCAGCTACCTGGTTATGCGCGCGGTTGGCCTGACCGACAACCCCCTGGGTCCGATCCTGCTGCCCGCCATCAACGTGTACAACCTGGTGCTGATGCGGAACTTCTTTGAAGGAATTCCGAAGTCCCTTTTCGAATCCGCGGATCTGGACGGCTGCACTCCCATGGGTATGTTCTGGCGGATCGCCCTGCCGCTTTCCAAGGCAGCGCTGGCTTCCATCGGCCTGATGTTCGCGGTCGCCTACTGGAACGACTACACCAACTTCAAGCTCTATATCACCAACCGTAACCTGTACAACTTCCAGATGAAGCTGCGGGATATGATGCAGTCCTCCGACCTGCCCGAAGCGGTCGGCGGCGCGACGGAGAACACAATCCGCAACGCCTGCATCATTACAGCCATCCTTCCCTTTATGGTGCTGTATCCCTTCCTGCAGAAGTATTTCGTCAAGGGCATCAACATCGGCGCGGTCAAGGAGTAATCCGGAAACCGCCGGGTGGAACCCAGTTGTTTCAGGGCTGCCCCTCCTGCGTTCCCCGCAAGAGGGGCAGCTTTCTATCATCTTCAAAGGAGAAGCTTCATGTACGAAGAGATCAACCGGTATGTGCATCAGCTGATTGCGCAGTCCTCCACAGAGCAGACCGCCTGGAATGTCGAGAAGCTCAGGAACGGGATTCCCGCCAGCTGGAACTATATTGACGGATGCATGATGACCGCGCTGCTGAGCCTGTCCGAAATCACCGGGGACCAGACCTTTGCCGATTTCACCGAGCACTTTATCGACGCCTTTGTGAATGAGGACGGCAGCATCCGGACCTATGCTCCGGAAAAGCATACCCTGGACGACATCAACGAGGGCCGCGTGCTGTTTCCGCTTTACCGGAAGACCGGAAAGGAAAAATATCGCCAGGCGGCCGACCTGCTGTACCGGGCGCTGCAGGATCATCCCCGTACGCCGGAGGGCAACTTCTGGCACAAGATGATCTATCCGAACCAGGTCTGGCTGGACGGGGTCTATATGGCAATGCCGTTTCTCGCCCTGTATGAGAAAGAATTCGGCCAGCCCGTCAGCGCCGATCTGGCCCGTCAGCTGCGGACCATCCGTCAGCGGATGCGGGATCCGAAAACAGGGCTGTATTATCATGGCTACGACGCAACAAAAAAGGCCTTCTGGGCCAATCCGGAAACAGGATGCTCCGCCAGCTTCTGGCTGCGGGCCATCGGATGGTTCTCCGTCGCGCTGGCCGACCTGGCGGAAATCCTGCCGGAGGGTGAGGCTTCCTCCCTGGTCAAGGAAATCTTTTCCGACCTGATGCGGAGCCTGCTTCCCTTCTCCGATGCAGAAACGGGGATGTATTATCAGGTCGTGGATCAGGGCTGCCGCCCCGGAAACTATCTGGAAACCAGCGGTTCCTCCATGATCGGCTACGCCATGCTGAAGGGAGCCCGGCTGGGCGTGCTTCCCGGGGAGTTCGCCGCCCAGGGCCGGAAAACCTTTGAAGGGATTTACCGGACCTGCCTCACCTTTACCGACGGGCAGATGAACATGGAAAACATCTGCCTGGTAGCCGGCCTGGGCCCGGAAAAGGATCGCCGCAGGGACGGCACCTATGCCTATTATATCTCCGAGCCCATCGTGAAAAACGACGCCAAGGGCGTCGCCCCTTTCCTGCTTTGCTACACGGAGATTCTGCGGCTGCCTGCCTGATACGTTCAAGCGGACTGTGTCGCATAAAAAAAGCCTCCCGGATCGGGAGGTTTTTTTCGTTCTCTATCCCAATTCTGCTCTGCACTGCGCGTACAGTTTCAGCATCGTCTGCACGGTCGCTTCGCAGGAATCGGGATCGTTCCGGTAAGGCGTCCCCGTTTTCAGACTGCGGTAAAAATCCGCAATGCAGGCCTTGTGGCCCGCGCCCCAATAGGAACGGCCGAGGACGGGATCGGTGGTACAGGAGATTTCCTGCTTTTTCCCATCCCTGATCACGGTCATCAGGTCGCCCTCGATGCGGATGACGGCCTGATCGAAATGCAGCTCAAGGATCACCGGCGCGTCCTGGCTGTAGGCTGTGGAAGCAAAAAGCAAAGCCGGGATACTGCCTTTTCTCAGGTAGATCTCCGCGGTATCTTCGACTTCAATGGTTCCGGCCAGATGATGATTGCGCATGGATGCCTCGCTCTGATCCGGCAGACCCAGGAAGCGGATGATCAGATCCAGGGTATGAATCGCCTGATTGATCAGCGCCCCGCCGCCCTCTGAGGCCCACTTGCCCTTCCAGTCCGCGGCGGCATAATATTCCCTGGTGCGGTTCCAGGTCACAAAGGCCCGGATTCCCTTCAATGCGCCGTAGGTTCCGTCCCGCAGGAAGTCCATACAGGTCTGAATATGGGGATGATATCGGTTCTGAAAGCAGATGCCCACAGGCGCCTGCCGGGCGGCCGTCCTGATCAGCTCCCAGCCCGGAACATCGATCGCCGGGGGCTTCTCGGTGAAAACCGCGATTCCCCGCCGGGCCGCCTCCGCCGCCATGACGGGGTGCAGATAATGCGGCGTGCAGAGGTGCACGGCGTCAGGCTTTTCCTGCGCCAGCATCTCCCGCCAGTCGGTATAGGCGGCGCAGCCGTATCGCGCCGCCCGTTCGGGAATCACGTCAGCGCAGGCAGCCAGCTGCGTATCTTCCAGCTCCCCCAGCACCTGCGCGTGCACGGCGGAAATGCCGCCGCAGCCAATCAGTCCGACACGAAACATTACCTCTTCTTCTCCTTTTCACCCAGATCGCTGCCGAAGGTCATCTCTCCCGCCTGTTCCATCACGGACACGGTTTTCTCATAAAAATGCGGCACGCCGGCCCGGATTCCCTCCACGGTATAGAAAGGATCCTCCGGCTTCAGCGGAAATTCCACCGGTTTCCGGACGGAGCCGGCTTTGTAAATGGCGGTGATCAGCTCAATGGTACGGCGGCCGTCCTCCCCGGTGATCGCAGGCTTTTCGCCCTTTTCAATCGCGGTAAGCACATTGTCCAGCTGACCTGTATGATGCTCGTAGCGCAGGGGCGGCAGGGAAGCCAGATAGTCCGCTGCCTTCTTCTCAAAGGCTTCGTCAGAAACCTTCAGCGGAAAGCCGTTGGGCTGCGAAATGGAGGCAAACACATCGTAAGGTGCGGAGATCCGGGCCTTTTCGCACTGGAATACCAGCTTCTGATCCTCTCCGTGATGCACTACGGAGGCGGTAACCGTGGCAAGCGCGCCGGGATACTCCATCACGGAAACGGAAAGATCCTCCACCTCGGCGTTGTCATGGTTGGTATTGGCCAGCACGCTGGTAACTCTGTCCGGCAGGCCCATCATCCAGCCCAGCATGTCAATATGGTGCACGGCATGATTCAGCGTGCAGCCGCCGCCCTCCTTCTCCCAGGTGCCGCGCCACCACAGGTCGTAATAGCAGTGGTCCCGCCACCAGAAGCTGTCGATCTGAGCATGACATACCCTGCCTGCAATTCCGCTGTCCAGCAGAGCCTTCAGATCCCGGATAGGTTTGCGGAAACGGTTCTGGGCAATGATGGACAGCAGCTTTCCGCTTTCGTCCCGAGCCTTCAGCATGGCATCGCATTCCTCCAGGGAAGCCGCCATGGGCTTTTCGCATACGACATTCTTGCCGCTTCGCAGGGCGTTGATGCTGATCTGCGCGTGCACATAGGGCGGAGTGCACACATCCACCAGGTCAATATCCTGCCGGGGCAGAATATCCCGATGATCCTCATAGGTATCGCAGGAAAGGCCAAACTCCTCCATAAACCTGCGGGCCTTGCCGGGAATGATGTCCACCAGCGCCACCACCTGAGCCCGGTCCTTCAGGGTCAGATAGGATCTCATATGCTCATGGGCAATTCCGCCCGTCCCAACGATTGCTACCCTCAACATGCCGCTTTCTCCTTTGCGCTTCTGCTTTCTGAATCATAGCACGAATCAGATAAACCGTAAACAGTTTTTGTCTGCCTGTGGCAGATCATATTTCCGCCCGGCTTCTGTCCGGCCGGGAGATAATTTCCTTCCACTGTCTGGAAAAGAGATAGTAGCCAAACATGCAGCACATGGCAAAAAAGAAGGAAATCGGAAAGCAGAGCATGATCCAGGTTCCGTCATACCAGGCCCGGATCAGATAGGCGCTGGGGATCCGGACCGCCCAGAGCATCAGAATGTTGACCAGCGTGGTATACCGGACCAGCCCGACGCCGTTGACGGTGCAGACCATGGAATTGAACACCGCGTACATCCAGAAGCTGAGCAGCTGGACCGAGGTGTACCGCGTGGCATACATGAGCACCATCTCGTCCTCCGAGAACAGCCGCAGCAGCGGCGTCCGGATCAGCAGAAAGAGCAGCCCGCAGCTCAGGGTAATGGCTCCCACCGCGACGGGAATCCGCCGGTACCCCTGCCGCAGCCGGTCATAGTTTCCCGCCCCGAAGTTCTGACCGGCGAAGGTCGTTGCCGCGGACGCCAGGCTGGAGGAGGCGATGCTGGCCATGCCGGTAATCCGGCCCGCCACAGCCTGTCCCGCCATGAAGATAGACCCCTGGGAGTTCACCAGCGTCTGCAGGGCCAGATGGCCCAGGGAATACAGAGAATTGTTCAGGCCGATCGGAATCCCGATCCGGAGAATGGACTTCAGATGTTCCCGGTTGAACTGCAGGCAGAAAACCGGGAATTTCAGCTCCGGATACCTCCGCCGGATGTAAAGGATGCTGACCACCCAGCTGAGAACCATGGCGGCCCCTGTAGCGATGGCCGCGCCGGCCACATCCATATGGAATCCGGCCACCAGCGTCACATCCAGCACGATGTTTACCACGCAGGAAACCAGCAGGAAATAAAGGGAGGCTGTGCTGTTTCCCATTCCCCGGAGAATGCCCGCGTTCATGTTGTAGCCGATGTTCCCCAGGGATCCCGCCAGCACCAGGCGTACATAGGTCACGGATAGATCCATGGTCGCTTCCGGAACCTGCATCAGGCGCAGGATAGCCGGCGCTGCCAGAATGCCCAGCAGGCTGATCCCGATGCCGCAGACCCAGACGAAGGAAACCGCCGTGCCGCAGAGCTCGATGGCTTTTTCCCTCCGGCCCGCTCCGATATGCTGTGAAACCAGAATGGAAACGCCCGTGCCGATGCCCAGAAAAATGCACAGCACCACCTCCACCGGCTGGGCGCTGGTGCCGACCGCCGCCAGGGAATTCGTGCCGCAGTTGGCCCCGATGACCAGGGTGTCCACCGTGGTATAGAGCTGCTGCAGCACATTTCCCAGCACCAGCGGCAGGGCGAACAGAAGCACCTTCCGCAGAATGGGGCCGTAGGTCATGTCAATAACCCTGTCTCGTCTTTGCATATTCATCCTCTGATTCTGAAACTCTGTCTCCCGGATGCTTACAGCAGTCCGGCCTCCGCGGCTGCGCTGTAATACACTGCCAGGGGAATAAAGCTCTGGGCAAAGCTCTTCGGCGGCTCATTGTCCAGGATGACCGTGCCTTCCATGACCGTCTTCTTTCCAATGGGATGGCTGCCGGCGGAAATATCCCGGCGGAAGGACAGCAGTCCCTTCTCCAGATATTTTCTGTCCCCGCTCAGCTTCCAGGCGATCGTCATGGCCTCCAGCAGCAGGGTGTTGTTTCCGAGCCGGTTCAGGCTGGGCAGCTCCTTGTAATAGAACAGGCCCGTGGGCGTCATGCAGCTTTCCAGCAGATCCTCCGCCGCCTCCAGCAGCATCCGCTTCAGCGCCTCCGACGGGAACACCTCATAGTACCGGTACAGGCTGCCCATGGCCACGGAAATCATGAAGGGCGTGTGAATCTGCGTATTGTCCGTATAGGGGGCAATCCAGCTGCCGTATTCTTCCTTCCAGACCCGGAAGTTCTCCACGATCCATTCCGCTCTTTCCAGCCATTTCTCTTCTCCGGTTTCCGCATACAGCGCCGTCAGGGACCGCAGCGCCCACCCGGTTTCCCGGGCATTGCTCTCCCCCCGGGTCTGGTATTCCGGCGTTTCCAGCAGCCTGCGGACGTTCTCCCCGATCCCCAGGGCGGTTTGCAGCGCCCGGTTGTTCCCTGTCAGATGATACAGGTCCAGCAGGCCCTCCACCCATTCATGGGAGCAGACCATGGTGCTGTCCAGTACATGCTTCCGGCAGTGCTCCCACTGGCCCCCGACCCGCAGCGGATCCAGGCTGTAGTGGCACACGTCCACATCCATCCAGTGATTCGCCGACGCGATCGTATAGTCCAGGAAGCGCCGCTCCCCGTTCCGCATGTAGAGGCACGCGCAGGCATGGGGGAAGTCATACTCATTGTTGGTCCAGACCAGCTCTCCACGCCCCCGGCCCTGCAGCGTATAGTTCATGTCCGGCGCGTCGCCGAAGTTCAGCATGCCGAAGCTGCGGCTGTGGGCGTCGCATCGGGTGATCAGGGCGATCTCCGCCTGGGGATCCATCCTGTCCATCGGCACAAAGATGTCCGGAGCGGCTCCCGCGTCCCTGTATATTTCCGGATCCAGCCACGGGCGGTCCGGCATCTGATAGATCAGGCTGCGGTTGTCAATCTCCGCCAGGGATTCCTCCGGGGCGTGGAAATGCAGCTGGAAGCGCTGCTCCCTGCTCATGCCGCTCTCAAAGACCACCTTCTCCATGCCCTCCGGAACCAGCATCAGATAGATTCCGCTTTCCTCGCTCTTGACAGCCTTCGGATAATTCTGCTGGGCCTGGAACACGGTAGCGCAGACGCCGCCCTCCCGATCCGTCCGATCCGCGAAGAAGGTACCGTAAAAGACCTCCGTATAATGCTCGTTCGCCTCGGCCATCAGGCTGGCCGTGTCCACCGTCTTCTCAATGGATTCCCCGCCGCTGAGGGTGAAGTTGGTCTTGTAGTTGGAGCTGCCCACGCAGCAGCGGACCGGTTTCCCGGCAAACTGTTTCTCCAGCCCGTCCAGCAGTTTCAGCCCCGTCGTCTGGCAGATCCCGTTTTCCTGCAGCACCCGTCCCGCGGCGGCGCTGCCTTCGCCTACCGAATCCCCGCGTTCCCGGGCGCCGGTCTTCTGCAGCCGGTCGTCAAATGCCGCGCCTTCCCTGCCCAGCACGGCGAACACGAGGCTGGCAGCATGCAGCGGCCGGCTCGTGGAGTTGATCAGCCGGAAGGCAGCCTCCATCCATGCCTTGCCCGCGTAAACGGTGATCCTGACTTCAAAGGTCAGGGTCTCCTTTTGCGCTTCCGCTTCCTCTCCTGCCGGCTTCATCGTTCCCCGTCCCAGGAGCACGGTGACCAGCGGGCCTTCCTCCTCCACCTGCCAGCTTTCGTACCGGGGCAGGTAAAGCACGCCTTCCCCGTCCTTCAGCCTGGGGCCGGCAAACTGCTCCCGGGAATAGGTCTTCCGGCCGTCCCACAGGCTTTCCATCATGGCATCGCTGCCTTCCCTCAGGGTCAGCCGGAGGCCGTTCTCCCCGCCGTCCGCCTGAATCAGATCCCCCTCCCGCCGGATTCGGATTCCCTCGGCAGGCTTCGCCGGGCTGTCCGTGATCTCCGCCTGCAGGTCCTTTCCCCGGTTCCCCGGCAGATCCGCCAGGAAGCGCAGAAAAAGAAACTTCGCGCTGCCGTCCCGGTGTCTGGACAGCACGCGGCTCTGGAGGGGAAGTTCCCGCCCGTCCTCGGTGATCCGGATCCCCTTTCCCTCCGGGAAAACGCCCGGTGCGAAGGGGATGGATACCCAACAGGGCTCCTGTCTGCGTTCCTGCCTGTATAATCTGGGAAAGTGAATATTCATGCCGTTTTCCTTTCTGCCCATAAGGGCATATCCTCTCCGGATCAAAGACTCCGGAAGCAGCGTTTTCGCGGGTAAAATCCTTCTCCGCGCAAGCCGGAAAGGTCATTTTCCGCCTTCTGATATAGATTATAGCAAGATTTCTATCCCCGCAGGCAGTTTTTCCGGCATGCATTGATCTCCTCTGTTTTTTTCTATTTTATGCCGAAAGGAAAGCCCCGTCAATCATATGCGGTAAAAGCCCGGTCGTCGGGCATATGCATCTTGACACCTTCCCGCCGAATGATACAATCAGGTTATCAAACCTGTTTGGAGGTTCTCATGAGCGAATTTGATCAGGTATACACCCTGGCTGTTACGGGTGCGATGGATGCCCTGGAAGCCCTGGCTCTCCGGGGCGGGCTGGATGGCTTTTCCCCGGAGCAGAAGCAGAAGATCACCCTGGATACCGCCCGGGCGGGGCAGGCTGGTGTGCTCCGTGCTCTTTTTCAGTCCTGGCATCTGTATTCCGCGGATCCGGATGACCAGGGGCGTTCCGTTCTGCATCATGCGGCTGACTCCGGGGATGAGGAGGCCGTCCGTTTTGCGATGGATGTGCTGGGCTTCGATCCGCTGGCAGCGGACTGCCGGGGCGTCACCCCGCTGGATCTGGCCGCCCGGGCCCCCCGGAGGGAAGCATACGCGTTCCTGACCGGCCGGCTGGGCTTCCCGCTGGAGAAAAGTTACCGGAATCCCCTTCTGCGGGGCTTCCATCCGGATCCCTCCGTGGTGCGGGTGGGAGAGGACTACTATCTGGTCAATTCTTCCTTTGTGTTCTTTCCGGGCCTGCCGGTCTATCATTCCAGGGATCTGATCCACTGGTCATTGATCGGCCACGCGGCGGAAAACCTGGAGCGGAGCGGGCTTTCCGGGCTCCCCGGCGGATATGGCTACTGGGCACCGGATATCTCCTTCTTCAACGGCCGCTTCTGGGTCGTCGCGACACTTCGGAGGGATACCGTGCCCTACCGGCTGCAGATGATCACCTCCGCCGAAAATCCGGCCGGTCCCTGGTCCGAGCCGAAATTTCTGCCCCTGGACGGCATTGATCCCTCGCTCTTTACGGATGCGGACGGCCGGCGTTACATCCTGCTGAACCCGGGGGCCATCATGGCGGAGATCGATCCGGAAGGAAACCTGATCTCCGAACCGGAAATGATCTTCTTCGGCTCCGCCCGAATCAAGCCGGAAGGACCCCATCTGCTCCGGAAGGACGGCTGGTACTATCTCTTCCTGGCAGAAGGCGGCACCGGCCCGGATCACATGGAAACCGTCATGCGGAGCCGCGCGCTTCGGGGGCCCTATGAAGCCTGCCCCTTCAATCCGATTATCAGCCGGAAGAACTCCTTCTCTCCCGTCGGGCGCAGCGGCCACGGGAAGCTTGTTTCCACTCCGGACGGCCGCTGGTATATGGTCTATCTCTGCGGGCGGTCGGTGGAAGGCCGTACCGTCATGGGCCGGGAAACCGCCCTGGATCCGGTGGAATGGACCGCGGACGGCTGGCCCATGGTGAACGGGCTGAAGGGACCCAGCTGCCTGCAGAAGCTGCCCTTTCCGGAGGCGGCCGCGCCGGACGGGGCAGCCTCGGAATCCGACTGGATTTCTCCCCGCGCCGATTTCCGCCGTTTCGCGTCCTTCCGCGGGGAAGAGATTGAACTGCGGGGCGGAGCGGATCCCTCGGAAATCAGCGGGACCAGTCTGCTTCTGCTCCGCCAGTCCGAAGCCTGTTTCAGCCAGTCCGCCCGGGTGAATATGGAACGGGCGGCAGAGGGCGATCTTGCGGGTCTGGCCGGCTATTACGATGAACGCAGCTTCTTCCTCTTCGGGTTGAGGAAGGGGCAGAATAACTGTACGCTGGAGATAATCGAGCAGATCGGAGCGGAAAGGAAACAGCGGACGCTGCGCGTCCTCGAAGCCTCCTCCGCCTGCCTGTTTGTGGAAGGCAGGGGACTGAGCCGTTCTCTGTACCTTTGCCGTGATCAGCAGAAAGAACTGCTGCTGTCCCTGTCCGCATCTTACCTCAGCGACGAAGGGCTGTCTGAAGGAAAGCGTTTCACCGGCGCGGCCCTGGGTCTCGTGTCCGTGGGAAAGGGAACCGCCGCGTTCTCCTCCCTCGCCCTGCAGTTTCAGGAAGCGGTGATGTAAGCCCTCCGCCGGCATCCGCCCGCAGACCGAAAATAAGCCCTCCCCGTCCGGAGAGGGCTTTTTAGATATCATTATTCCCGGCCGGGTGTACCGCCCGCCGAAGTAATCCGGCAGAAATCAATCCGTGCCCATCCGCCCCAGCGGCCTTCCCGGTTCATGGCAAACAGTCCCGGCCGCGCGCCGGTCCAGCCGCCGCAGGTCATCGGAAACGTCTCTCCCAGGGGGCGGAGATCCTTTTCCCCGCTGCCATAGAAATAGCGGACCGTTTCCTCCCGCACCTGCATGCGCAGCAGGATTTCCGGCGCGTTCCATTCGGCGGAAGCTCTTTCCGTTTCTGTCACCTGATCCGGGATCCAGCGGCTGATCTCCTTCACCTCTCCTGTCCTGAGGGAGACATTGCTCCCGTTCACGGAAATCAGGGAATAGCCGTATCCCATCATCGCGATGCCGGCTTCATCCCCCGTCTCCGGATCGAGGCGCAGGGAAACGTCCATATCAAAGTTCCGGTACTGCATCAGTTGGCTCAGAAACTGGCCGGCCTGAAACAGGCTGGGAGAGGGCGCGCAGCGCAGCAGGAAGCGGCCCTCCTCCGTCTTCCACCACAGCTGGTTCGGATTCGCCTGCCACTGCCACTGGAGTCCGGGTCCCTGCCGGAAATCATCCGAAACCGGAATGGAAGCGGGAGCCTCCGGCAGGGAAATCTCCCCTTCCGGCACCGGTTCGCCGTCATTCCCCATCACCGGCCATCCGCTTTCCCAGTTGACCGGCTGCAGATGCGGCACCCGTCCGTAAACGCCCACATCCTGGAAATGAATGAACCAGTCTCCGCCCTTGCCGTCCTCGATCCATCCGCCCTGGTGCGGGCCGTTGACCGGTGTGTTTCCCTGGCGAAGGACCACCTTCCGCTCATAGGGTCCAAGCAGCCGGTCCGACCGGAGGGCCAGCTGGTATCCGGGCTTCACGCCCCCCGCCGGGCACATAATCCAGAATTTTCCCTGCCGCTGATAAATCTTCGGTCCTTCCACCGTCACATCCCCGTAATCCGCGCCGTTGTAGACCAGCGTCCCCTTGTCCAGCACGGAGAAGCCGTCGTCGCTCAGCCGGTGGATATACAGCATGTTGTTCATGCCCATCCGGCTGGCGGCCAGCCCATGAACAAGCCAGGCGCTGCCGTCTTCCAGAAACAGCGGGCAGGGATCAATCCAGCCCACCACGTCCTTCACATAGTGGAAGTCCCATCTTCCCGCAGGATCCTTCGCCGTAAAGTCAATCAGGCCCTCATCCGGCAGGCAGACATAGACATGGAAAATCCCGTCCCGGTATCGGATGCTGGGGGCCCAGGTGCCCTTCTTATGCGCGGGCACCTCATAGGCCGGAAAGGGCAGTCTCTCCGCCGCGTAACCGATCAGCTCCCAGTGCGCCAGGTCCCGGGAATGCAGCACCGGAATGCCCGGCAGATAGGTAAAGGAGGAGGAAATCATATAAAAGTCCTCCCCCACCCGGATGACGTCCGGATCTGAATAGTCACCGTAAAGAATCGGATTCCGGTATTTCATGCTCATTTTCCCCTTCCCGGTTTATCTGCAGTTCATTTTTTTCAGGAAGCATATTTTCGGATGGTCCTGTTCAGCAGCGGAAGCTCCACCGCCAGCATGCCGATCCAGCCCGCCAGATAGCTCAGCGGCAGCGCTTCCATCTGCATCCCGGCTGCGAACACCAGCAGCGCCGCCGCCAGCACGCGGACGCCCATGTTGGTGATGGAGCTGATCAGGGTGATCCGGAGATCTCCAATGCCCCGGAAAAAGCCCTGCACGCCGTTGGTAACCGCGGGCAGAAGATACAGGAAGGAGATCAGGCGCAGATAGCGGACGCCGTGGTCGATGACCAGCGGATCCTGGGTAGAGAGGCTGACCAGCGGCCTCGCGAAGGCGAAGCAGACCAGGAATACGATCAGCCCGTAGACCAGCTCAATCCCCATCCCGCGCCAGAAGCCTGCCTTCATCCGGTCCGTTTTCCCCGCCCCGCGGTTGATCGCCATGAAGGAAGTCATGGCATGGCCGATATTCTGCTGGGGAATCATGGCAAAATCATCAAAGCGGTTTACAATGGTGAACGCCGCCATGGCGGTCACCCCCATGGTGTTCACAATCGCCTGGACACCGATCTTGCCCAGCTGAACTGTCGCCTGCTGCATAGCGGAGGTCCATCCGTATTTCACCGTCACCCGGAACAGCGATCTGTCGAAGACCAGCCATTCTCTTCCCAGCCGGAGCAGGGGAACCTTCCGCTGCAGATAGACCAGGCACAGCAGGCAGCTGACGCCTTCGCACAGCACGGTGGAGAGCGCCGCGCCGTCGCTGCCCATCTTCAGCCAGACCACCATCAGCAGATCCCCGCCTACGTTGAGCACCGCGCTGATCACCAGGAAAACCAGCGGCCCCGTACTGTCCCCGATCGCCCGCAGGATACTTGCCAGGCAGTTGTACACAAAGGTGAATACCAGCCCGCAGAAAATGATCCGCATGTAGCTGACCGTCAGATCCAGAACGGAGGCATCCACCTGAAGCAGCGTAAAGATGGGCCGGGCCAGAAGAATAAACGCCAGGGACACCAGCGCCGTAAAGCCGATACCGCCCAGCATGGTGGTGCTGACCTGACGGCGGAGAGTATCATAGTCCTTCGCGCCGTAATGGGTGCCGATCAGGATTCCGGCGCCCAGGGTAATCCCGTTAATAAACAGGATCACCAGCGTCATCAGGGGATTGGAGGTGCCGACGGCCGCCAGGGCTTCCTTCCCGACATACCGGCCGACAATCATGCTGTCGACCGCGTTGTACAGCAGCTGAAACAGGTTTCCCAGCACCAGAGGCACGGTAAACCGGATCAGCTCCGGCGTAATTTTCCCTTTGGTGAAATCAGCGCTCATCCTGCCCTCCCCCTGCATATATCTGCATTATACGCTGTTTGGGAAGAGATGACAATTCTCTGATGAAACCCCAGGGAAAAAAAGCAGCCTGATAAACAGCGGTTTATCAGGCTGCAGTTTTCTTTCTGTTTGATTTCCCGCCTCAGGCCAGGCAGGCCAGCACCGCGTTGCGGACCCGTCTGGTGACAGGGCCGGTGCCGGTATCCGCCACGTTCTGGTTCAGCAGCAGCGTCAGCTTTTCATGAGGGAAGTTGGCAAAGTAGGTTCCCAGCCAGCCGTCCCAGCCATATTCACCCAGGCAGGCCAGCCCAGGTACCTCTCCGGGAGCCTCGCAGACCCGCATCAGCTTCCCGTAATGATACCCTTCCAGACCTCCCCAACGCCATTTCAGATCAATCTGGCTCTTCGTCATCCATTCCACTGTCGCGGAAGAAAGAATCCGGGTTCCCTCATACTCTCCGCCCTGCATCAGCATCCCGGCAAAATGGCGGTAGTCATCCAGCGTGGACACAAGCCCTGCTCCGCCGGAGGCAAAGGCCGGTTCCCGGGTATAATTGCCCACGTTCAGGTGTTTGCATTCCATAACCTGAATTCCCTCCGGCGTTCTCTTTGCGCAGGTTACCAGGCGGGACTGCTTTTCCTCCGGAACAGAAAAGCCCGTATCCTTCATTTCCAGCGGCTCAAAGATCTCCTCCCGCAGGAACCTGGAGAAGGATTTCCCGCTGGCGATCTCCACCACTGCCCCCAGCACATCCGCGCAGGTGGAATACCGAAAGTCTGTTCCGGGCTGGAAAGCCAGCGGCAGTCTGCCGATCTCGTTGGCAAACTCCACCGTGGACAGTCCCGGCTTTCCCTCATCCATCGCCTTCTGGTTATCGTCAAAAAGCCTGGCGGCATATTGTCCCGGGGCATCCTCCATGGGATAGCACAGTCCCGCGCACATGCCCATCAGATCCATCAGCTTCACGGGACGGTTCGCTGGAACGGTCGTCCCGTCCGCCTGAAGAACCCTGGCATTGGCAAACCCCGGCAGATACTTCTCCACAGGTTCGTTCATTTCCAGAATTCCCCGTTCCATCAGCAGGCAGACTGCCGCCGAAGTGATGGGCTTGGACTGGCTGTAAAGGCGGAAGATGGTATCCCTTTGTATTTCCTTCCCGGTTCCCGGATCCTTTCCGGCCTGCGCGTAGCAGACCACCTTATCCTTGTGGAGCACCATCACGTTTCCGCAGGGCAGTTCGCCTTCCGAAATTGCCTGCTCCAGGATTTCTGTCACTTTCTTTTCCAGTTCCGCAATTCTGGACATTCTCCGGTTCCTCCTCAGCGCTTATTCTCCTGGACTTCCAGGTTGATTCCTTCTCTGCGTCCGATTCCGCCTGCAGCGGGGACGGACGTTTTTCCAATTATATGCCAGGTAAGGCTGAAATACAATTTCCAAAACGACAAAATCCCGAACCTGTTTAACGGGTTCGGGTATTTTTGCTCTGTGGAAACTCAGCCCTGCTTCTGCTTATGCTTCGGATTCTCGCAAATGACCATCACACGGCCCTTCCGCTTGATAATCTTGCACTTCTCACAGATCGGCTTCACAGACGGACGAACTTTCATAGGTCTCTACCTCCTTCATGGAATGGGCTCCGGATCAGCATTTCCGAATCGGAACCGCTCAGTTTTTGCTGCGCCAGGTGATCCTCCCACGGGTCAGATCATAGGGCGATAGTTCAATCGTTACTTTATCACCGGGATAAATCCGGATAAAATTCATCCGCATCTTTCCGGAGATATGCGCCAGAATCTGGTGGCCGTTCTGCAGCTCCACCTGGAACATGGCGTTGGGCAGGGCTTCAACAACCTTGCCTTCCATTTCGATCACGTCGCTCTTGGACAAAAAATCAGCCCTCCTTGCACAGCGAACGTTTTACCGCAAATCCGTGCTCTTCCAGTGCCCTTCTCAGGTCACTGTCCTGAACCTTTCCGCCCTCCGGGCGGATCGTTTCTAAGTTTACCACAATCGGTTTCGCGTGTAAATGCCTGGTTTTCTTTTTTTTCGGACGGTTCAGCGGATGTGTATATCCGTCCGCGATGGTAACCGTCTGATTCTCCTGGATCTCAAGGATCAGAAAATATCTTCCCCGATCCCGTCCCTGAATGCTCTCGACGATCCGTCCTCTTTCGAAGGAAAACGGTTCCTTCATGCCTGCGCCTCCTCAGGTTCTTCCGCCAGATGGGAGATGCGGGGATAGCCGTTCCTGTTCAGCGGAGTTTCCTCCCAGCTGAAGTCCGGCAGGGTCAGAATGTCCGGATATCCTTCTTCATTGACGGCGATCGTATGCTCATAGTGAGAGCACAGCTTATGATCCCTGGTGCGAACCGTCCAGCCGTCCGGATCATCGGTGATGTGCCAGTCTCCTTCCACAATCATCGGCTCGACCGCGATGGTCATCCCCCGCCGAAGCCTGAGTCCCCGGCCGGGTTCCCCGAAATTGTATACGGAGGGGTCCTCATGCATTTCCCTGCCGATTCCGTGGCCGGTATAGTCACGGATCGGGGAAAATCCATAAGCCTTTGCATGGCTTTCCACTGCGTGACCCACATCTCCGAGGCGGTTTCCGACTACGCACTGCCGAATCCCTTCCCAGAAGCATTCCTCTGTCGCGACGATCAGTTTTCTTGCTTCAGGGCTGATTTTTCCCACGCCGACAGTAAAAGCGGAATCCGCCTGCCATCCGTCCAGGATCAGGGTACAGTCCACCGTGATGATATCCCCTTCCCGAAGTACCTGTGTATCGCTCGGGATTCCATGAACCACCACATCATTGATGCTGGCGCAGATGGAGCAGGGATAGCCCTGGTAACCTTTTTCGGAGGGAATGCCGCCGCCTTTGCGAATCAGCTGTTCTGCAAGCACATCCAGATCCGCGGTGGTGATCCCCGGCCGGATCGCTTCCCGAACCCGGGTCTCCACCTCATAGAGAAGCTTTCCGGCATCTTTCATCTTCTGGATCTGCGCCGGATTCTTCAGGCTGATCATGCTTTCGCTCCCAGCGCGGCCAGAATGGCAGCCGTGGTATTCTCCAGTCCCTGAGCGCCGTCGATCTTCTTCAGAAGTCCCTTCTTCTCATAATAGCCGATCAGAGGGGCGGTCTGGTCATGATAAACCTTCAGGCGGGCCAGTACCGTTTCCGCCTTGTCATCATTCCGCTGAATCAGCTCTTCGCCGCAGTTGCTGCAGTGCGTTTCTCCGTTCAGCATGCTCAGATGATAGGTTGCGCCGCACTTGACGCAGACTCTGCGGCCGCTCAGCCGATCCACCAGCACCTGATCCGCCACGTCCAGCTCAATCACGCTGTCAATGGTGGCGAAGGTATCCAGGGCTTCAGCCTGCGGCACGGTGCGGGGGAATCCGTCCAGGATATATCCTCCCTGGCAGTCTTCCATCTGAAGGCGCTCCTTCACGATGTCGATAATCACTTCATCCGGAACCAGCTGGCCCGCGTCAATGAAGCTCTTCGCCTTTTTGCCGGTTTCCGTTCCTTCCTTCATCGCCCGGCGCAGAATGTCGCCGGTGGAAATCTGGGGAATGTTCAGAGCCGCGCAGATCTTCTGCGCCTGAGTGCCTTTACCGGCCCCGGGAGGTCCAAGGAAAATGATGTTCATCCTTCATGATCTCCTTTCATCTGGAATGAAACGAAGGGGCGAGGCTCATCCCCGCCCCTTCGAGGTGTTTCTTCCGTTCTGCGCGCGGCACAAGGGTTGTGCCGGGACAGCTTCTTACATAAATCCTACGTTGTCCATATCCATGTCGATGCCGCGGATGCTCATCTCGCCCTGCAGCGTCCGGATGGTCTCCAGGGAAACGCTCACAGCGATCAGGATGGAGCTGGCCGCAAAGGGAACGCTGACGCCTGCCAGTCGAAGCAGCAGCGTAGGCACCGCGCTCAGCACTGCCAGGAACAGAGCGGCAAACAGGTTCAGCCGGCTCACGATATTCTGCAGATACTGACGGATGTTCTTCCCGCGCTGTCCGGGGATCACCGCACCCTGCTGCTGCAGCTGCTCAGCCTGCTGTTTGGGATCAAAGCTGATGCTGGAATAGAAGAAGGTGAAGGCGATAATCAGCAGCGCGCTGACGATCATGTACCAGACGGAGCCGGTATACATGCTGGTGGCCCACCACCTGGTGAACCAGCCGTTCATGTTGGGATCAATCAGCTGGGCAATCGTGCCCGGGAAAGCGAGGAAGCTGTAGGCAAAGATCAGCGGCAGCACGCCGACGGAGACCACTTTCAGGCTCATGTGGGTGCTCTGTCCGCCATAGACCCTGCGTCCCTTCACCTGCTTGGCAATCTGCAGCGGAATCCGCCGTTCGCCCAGCTCGACGAAGGTCACCACCACGGTCATGACGATGGTGGTCACGATGATCACCAGCAGGTTGATCCAGCCGGAGGTCGTGCCCGTTGTCGCCGCGGTATTGAATCCGGAAATGATGCCGTTGAACAGGTTGGAGATGATGCCGACGAAGATCAGCAGGCTGATTCCGTTGCCGACACCCTTCTCGGTAATCCGTTCACCGATCCACATGGCCAGAGCAGTACCGCCGGCCATGGTCACGCCAACCAGGATATAGTTCAGGGCTCCGCTCTTGATGTAGCCGAGGCCGCGAACCAGTCCGATCGCCTGCAGGGCCGCAAGCCCCACGGTGACGTACCGGGTAATCCGGTTGATCTTCTGCCGGCCGTCCTCTTCCTTGGACAGCCGCTCCAGCGCCGGAATCGCGATGGTCAGCAGCTGCATAATAATGCTGGCATTGATGTAGGGCGTAATACCCATGGCCATCACAGTCATCTGGCTGAAGTTGTTACCGGTCATCATGTTGACCAGCTCCAGCAGAGGCAGGTTGTTGGTTCCGTTGGAGGCCATGACCCGCGCGGCGTCAACGCCGGGAGCGGGGATCACGCCAACCAGCCGATACAGGACCAGCATCAGGAAGGTGTAAATGATTTTTTTACGGATCTCGCCGATTTTCCACATCTTACGGATGTTTTCAATCATGTTAGATCACCTCGGCCTTCCCACCAACAGCCTCAATCTTTTCCTTGGCTCCGGCCGTAAACTTATTCGCCTGGACAGTCAGCTTCTTGCTCAGATCACCGTTGCCAAGAATCTTTACGCCATCCAGGGCCTTCTTGATGATGCCGGCTTCCAGCAGCTTCTCGACTGTCACGGTGTCTCCGTCGTTGAAGCAGTCCAGCCTCTCCACATTCACCTCGGCATATTCGGTGCCAAAGATATTGTTAAAGCCGCGCTTCGGAACACGACGGTACAGAGGCATCTGACCGCCTTCAAATCCCGGCCGCTTTCCGCCGCCGCTGCGGGCTTTCGCGCCCTTGTGGCCCTTACCGGAGGTCTTGCCCAGACCGGAACCGGTACCGCGGCCCAGACGCTTCTGTGCGGTCGTGGACCCTTCAGCGGGATGCAGTTCATGCAGTTTCATGGGGTATTCCTCCTTTATTCGTCAACTTCCTCAACCTTCACCATGTGTTTCACGGCGAAGATCTGTCCGCGAATCGCGGCATTGTCAGGCTGGGTAACCGTCTGGCCTACCTTATGCAGACCCAGCGCAGCCACAGTCGCCTTGTGCTTGGGAAGGCTGGCGATGGGAGATTTCACCAGAGTAATCTTCAGTTTCATCTCTTTCTGCCTCCTTATCCCAGAATCTCTTCCACGGTCTTGCCGCGCATCTTGGCAACCTGCTCCGCGCTGCGGAGCTTCTTCAGGGCCTCCATGGTAGCCTTGACCATGTTAATGGGGTTATTGGTTCCGTAGCTCTTGGTGCGGATATCCCGGATGCCGGCCATTTCCAGCACAGCACGGGCAGCACCGCCTGCGATCACGCCGGTTCCTTCCGGAGCAGGCATCAGCACAGACTTGGCGGTGGAATAATAACCGGTCATTTCATGAGGAATGGTGGTTCCGTCGATCGGAACATTCACCAGATGCTTCTTGGCATCCTCTCCGGCCTTGCGGATCGCTTCCGGAATTTCGGCAGCCTTGCCCATTCCGGCGCCTACCCGACCGTTCTCATCGCCCACCACGACCAGCGCGCTGAACCGCATGTTGCGGCCGCCCTTCACGGTCTTGGATACGCGGTTGACGGAAACCAGGCGCTCTTTGAATTCGCTCTCCTGTTCAAACCTGGGCATTTGCGTAGTCCTCCTTCATCAGAATTCAAGTCCGGCTTCCCGGGCGCCGTCGGCCACAGAGGCCACACGGCCGGTATATACATACCCGCCCCGGTCGAAGACCACGTTCTTGATGCCGGCCTGGACAGCGCGCTCACCGAGGAGCTTACCGACCAGCTTGGCAGCACCCTTCTTGTCCACTTCCTCCAGCTGCCCCTTCAGCGCGGCATCCAGGGTGCTGGCGGAAACCAGCGTAATGCCCTTGGTGTCGTCAATGATCTGAGCCTGGATGTGCTTGTTGCTGCGGTACACGGACAGACGCGGCATTTCAGGGGTGCCGCTGATCTTCTTACGGACCCTCGCATGACGAATCACGCGAACCTCATTCCGGTCACGTTTCTTGAACATTTGCAGTCACTCCCTCTCTTACTTCTTACCAGCTTTGCCTTCCTTGCGGCGGATGTGCTCATCATGATACTTGATGCCCTTGCCCAGATAGGGTTCCGGCTTCCGGATGGCACGAATGTCCGCGGCAAGGTTGCCGACCTGCTGTTTATTGGCGCCCTTAACCAGAATGGTGGTCTGGTTGGGAGTCTCATAGGTGATTCCTTCCGGCGCTTCCAGTACAACAGGATGGCTGAAGCCGATGTTGATCGTCAGCGTCTTGCCCTCGGCGCTGGCACGATAACCGGTGCCAACCAGCTCCAGGGTCTTGGTGAAGCCGTCAGTCACTCCGACGACCATGTTGTGGACCAGCGCCCGGTACAGGCCGTGCATGGCCTTGTGGGGCTTGGCATCCGTGGGGCGCTCGAGGGTCAGTACATTGCCCTCCTGCTTTACGGTGATTACAGGATTGACCTGCTGGCACAGGGTTCCCTTGGGTCCCTTCACCGTCACCAGGTTATTCTCATCCACCGTAACCGTCACGCCCGCGGGGACTGTGATCGGAAGCTTTCCGATTCGAGACATTTCTCACACCTCCTATAGCGTGTCGGTTCTTACCAGATGTAGGCCAGCACTTCGCCGCCCACATCGTTCTTCCGGGCTTCCTTATCCGTCATCAGACCCTTGCTGGTGCTGATGAGGGCGATGCCCAGTCCGCCCAGGACCTTGGGCAATTCGTCACACCTGGCATAAACCCGGAGACCGGGCTTGCTGATCCTCTTCAGACCGGCAATCACAGGCTGCTGTTTTCCGTTCACGTACTTCAGCGTAATTTTGATCTCGCCCTGCAGGCCGTCGTCAATGAAATCAACAGCCTTCACATAGCCTTCGTTCAGCAGGATCTTCGCGATGGCTTTCTTGGTGTTGCTGGCGGGTACAGTCACGAAATCATGACGGGCCACCTGACCATTCCTGATACGTGTGAGCATATCGGCAATGGGATCGTTCACTACCATGGTTTTGACCTCCTTGTAAAATCATCTCATGGATGGTTCGAAGGTTCCTTCCTTCGCCTGTTCCATGATCCGCGAACAGTTCATGCCTGTATGCATGCTTATCCGCGAGTTACCAAAACCTTCCTTACCAAGACGCCTTTTTGACGCCCGGGATCTGTCCCTTGTAAGCCAGTTCCCGGAAGCAAATACGGCAGACGCCATACTTGCGCATCACACTGTGAGGCCGGCCGCAGATGCGGCAGCGGGTGTAGGCGCGGGTGGAGAACTTGGCAGGTCTGCTCTGCTTGAGTTTCATGCTCAGCTTAGCCACTTTATTTTTCCTCCTTCAACCTGGTTCTTACGCCTGGGCAAAAGGCATGCCCAGCAGCTTCAGCAGTTCCATGCATTCCTCATCGGTCTTGGCAGTGGTCACAAAGATCATTTCCATACCGCGGATCTTCTCGACCTTGTCATACTCGATTTCGGGGAACAGCAGCTGTTCACGGATGCCCAGGGCGTAATTGCCCCTGCCGTCGAAGGCTTTTGTGCTGACGCCGCGGAAGTCGCGAACGCGGGGCAGCGCGACAGAAACCAGCTTATCCATGAACTCTTCCATCCGCTCACCGCGCAGAGTAACCTTGGCGCCGACATTCATTCCCTCACGGACCTTGAAGTTCGCGATGGATTTCTTCGCCTTTGTCACCATAGGCTTCTGACCGGCGATCGTGGTCAGTTCGTTCACGGCCATCTCCATCGCCTTGGCATTGTCCTTGCAATCGCCCAGACCCATGTTGATGACGATCTTGCTCAGCTTGGGGATTTCCATCACGTTCTTGTAGCCGAACTTCTGCTTCAAAGCAGGAACAGCCTCGGCCAGATACTTTTCCTTGATTCTGGTAGCCATTTGGCGCTCCTCCTTTATCAGTCAATCTCCGCGCCGCACTTCTTGCAGACACGGATCATCTTGCGGTGCATCTTGCCGTTGTCATCCGCAACGCTTTCCACTTTGTGGGAAACACGGGCCGCTTTGCCGCACTTGGGGCAGACAAGCATCACGTTGCTGGCGTCAATGGGCATTTCCTTATGGATGATTCCGCCGGGCTGCATCTGGTTGCGGGCCTTCTGGTGTTTGGTCACCACATTAACACCTTCCACAGTCACCCGGTTCAGCTTCGGGAATGCAGCGGATACTTTACCCTTCTTTCCCTTGTCTTTTCCGGAAATGACGATGACGGTATCATTGGATTTTACATGCATTACCGTTCCGCCTCCTTACAGTACTTCGGGAGCCAGAGAGATGATCTTCATGAAATCCTTCTCGCGCAGCTCACGGGCCACAGGCCCGAAAATACGGGTCCCGCGGGGCATTTTCTGATCATTGATAATGACGGCGGCATTGTCATCAAACTTGATGTAGCTGCCGTCGGGACGGCGTTTGTTCTTGCGCATCCGGACGATTACGGCCTTGACGACCTCGCCCTTCTTCACGGTGCCGCCGGGGGTCGCAGTCTTGACGCTGGCAACGATCACATCACCGATGCTGCCGTCGCGCCGGAAAGAACCGCCCAGGACACGGATGCACATGATTTCCTTGGCGCCGGAATTGTCGGCCACCTTAAGCCGGGTTTGCGGCTGAATCATTGTGAATTTCCTCCTATTTCATACTTGAGGAACCTGTTTCATTCCCTGACCACCGGCAGGCATCTGTCCGCAAAGGCTCGGACAAACCGGTTCGGGGAATGAAAGGCTTCCAGGCCTGCTTACTTCGCCTTTTCGAGAATCTCGACCAGACGCCAGCGCTTGTCTTTGCTCAGCGGACGGGTTTCCATCACGCGGATGGTGTCGCCGATGCCGCACTCGTTGTTTTCGTCATGAACCTTCAGCTTGCTGGTCCGGTTCATAATTTTGCCGTACAGCGGATGACGGACACGGGTCTTGATCTGAATGACGCAGGTCTTGTCCATCTTGTCGCTGATGACAACGCCGATCCTGGTTTTACGCAGTCCTCTTTCTTCCATTTCCAGCTGCCTCCTCTCTTAAGCCTGTTCCTTCTGGCGAAGGATGGTCTTGCACCGTGCGATGTCGCGCTTGGTTTCGCCGATCTGCATGGTGTTCTGCAGCTGGCCTGTAGCAAGCTGGAAGCGAAGGCTGAACAGCTGGCTTTTCAGCTCCTTCACCTTTTCTTCCAGCTGCTCCGTGGTCATTGCAGTCAATTCGTTTGCCTTCATGCTTCTTCACCACCCGCTTCAGTCTTGGCTACATCAGCCTTCTGGATAAACTTGGTCTTAAGGGGAAGCTTGTGGCTGGCCAGACGGAGCGCTTCACGGGCGGTCTCTTCCGGAACACCCTTGATTTCGAACAGAACGCGTCCGGGCTTCACCACGGCAACCCAGTATTCAGGAGCACCTTTACCGGAACCCATGCGGGTTTCGGCGGGCTTCGCCGTAACGGGCTTATCCGGGAAAATCTTGATCCACACCTGACCGCCGCGCTTGGTGTAACGGGTCAGGGCGATACGGGCAGCCTCAATCTGCTGGCTGGTTACCCAGTGGGGTTCCATGGCCTGCAGGCCGTAATCTCCGTAAGCCAGGAAATTACCGCGCTGGGCCTTCCCCTTCATACGGCCGCGGAAAACCTTGCGGCGCTTAACTCTTTTCGGCATCAGCATTGGTTACTTTCCCTCCTTCGCGATGGGAGCCTTCTTGGACTTGGGAAGGATCTGTCCCTTGTAGATCCAGACCTTTACGCCCAGCCGACCGTAGGTGGTCTTCGCTTCGGCGAAGCCGTAGTCGATGTTGGCGCGCAGGGTCTGCAGCGGAGTAGAACCTTCATGATACCGCTCGGTACGGGCGATATCGGCGCCGCCCAGACGGCCGCCTACAGCGGTCTTGATTCCCTTGACTCCGGGAATCTTCATCGCGCGCTGCTGGCTCTGCTTCATAGCCCGGCGGAAGCTGATGCGCTTTTCCAGCTGCTGGGCGATATTTTCGGCAACCAGCTGGGCATCAGCGTCAGGCTGCTTGATTTCCATCACATTGATGTGGGCAGGATGGCCCAGGAAGTCATGGATGGTCTTCTTCAGTTCTTCAATCCCGGCGCCGCCGCGGCCGATGATCATGCCGGGCTTCGCGGTGAAGATGTTCACGGTCATGGTCTGCGCGGTGCGCTCAATATCGATGTGAGAGATCCCGGTGGAATAATACTTTTCCTTCAGCATCTTGCGAAGCTTGTAATCTTCCACCAGATGATCTGCGAAATCCTTCTTCCCGGCGTACCAGCGGGTGCTCCAGTCATAGATGACACCAACGCGAGCGCCATGGGGATTTACCTTGTGACCCATGTTGAATCCTCCTTCGCCTTTACTTCTGGTCAAGCACCACGCTGATATGGCTGGTGCGCTTGAGCATGGGAGATGCGCTGCCGCGGCTGCGGGCAACGTACCGCTTCAGGGTGGGGCCGGGGTTGGCATACACCTCTGCGACATAAAGGTTCTGGCGGTTCAGCTCCTGGTTGTTCACCGCGTTGGCGATGGCGCTGTTCAGCAGCTTCGCAACAACGGGGCTCGCAGCCTTGGGGGTGTACTGCAGAATGGCCAGGGCTTCATCCACATTCTTGCCGCGGATCAGATCAATAACGATCTTGACCTTCCGGGGAGAGATGCGAACGTACTTGGCATGAGCCTGCGGCCGCTTGTCGGCATTCGCCTTGCGGGCTGCCGCCTTTTCCTTGGAACGGGTAGCCATTGACTTTCAACTCCTCTCCTTATTTCCGATTGCTGTTCTTGTCACCTGCATGTCCGCGGAAGGTGCGGGTGGGGGCGAACTCGCCCAGCTTGTGTCCAACCATATCTTCCGTCACATAAACCGGCACATGCTTCCGGCCGTCATGAACGGCAATCGTATGGCCTACAAAGTCCGGGAAGATCGTGCTGGAGCGGCTCCAGGTCTTCACGACGCTCTTTTTCCCGGAATTGTTCATTTCCTGAATGCGCTTCATCAGCGCGCCCTCTACATAGGGGCCCTTTTTAATGGAACGACTCATTTCCTCTCAGTAGCCTCCTTCCGATTACTTGTTTCCGGCGCGCTTGACGATCATCTTGTTGGAATACTTCTTGTGCTTCCGGGTCTTGTAACCCAGAGCAGGCTTGCCCCACGGGGTCACAGGAGCAGGCATACCGACGGGGCTCTTGCCCTCGCCGCCGCCGTGCGGATGATCGTTCGGGTTCATAACAACACCGCGGACAGTGGGACGGACACCCATGTGACGGACCCGGCCGGCCTTGCCCAGACGGACATTCTCATGATCGGTATTGCCAACGGTTCCGATGGTGGCTTTGGCGTTCAGCGGCAGCTTCCGCATTTCACCGCTGGGAAGACGCACCTGCGCGTATCCGTTTTCCTTCGCCATCAGCTGGGCGCTCATGCCGGCGCTGCGAACCAGCTGTCCGCCGCGGCCGGGCTTGATCTCCAGATTGTGGATCAGGGTACCGACGGGGATGTTGCTGATCGGAAGCGCGTTGCCGGGCTTGATGTCCGCATTTTCGCTTGAGATCACGGTATCGCCGACCTTCAGTCCCAGAGGCGCCAGGATGTAGCGCTTCTCGCCGTCCGCGTAGAACAGCAGGGCGATGAAGGCGCTGCGGTTGGGATCGTACTCAATCGCGTTGACCTTCGCCGGAATGTCAACCTTGTCCCGCTTGAAGTCAATGATACGATACTTGATTTTGTTCCCGCCGCCCTGATGACGGACAGTAATCTTGCCCTGATTGTTGCGGCCGGCGTTCTTCTTGAGATACTCGACGAGGCTCTTCTCGGGCTTTTTCTTCGTGATTTCCTCGTAGGTCAGAACCGACATGAAGCGCCGGGCGGGCGAAGTCGGCTTGTAGACTCGAATAGCCATGTTTTCGTCTCCTCCCTGCTTTTACTGGGCCATGCCTTCGAAGAACTTGATGGGCTTGGAGTCCTTCTTCAGCGTTACATAGGCCTTCTTGGTTTCGGGCGTCCTGCCCTGCGTGCGTCCCTGCCTCTTGATCTTGCCGATGGTGCGCAGAGTGTTCACCTTTTCTACCTTAACGCCGTCCTCGGCAAAGACCGTTTCGATGGCAGCCTTGATTTCAGCCTTGTTGGCATGAACATCTACTTCGAAGACGTAGCGCTTCTCTTCGATGCCTTCATACGCCTTTTCGGTGAGGACGGGGCGCTTGATGATATCATAAGCGTTCTTCACTTTGCATACACCTCCTCGACGCATTCCTTGGCAGCCTTGGTGAGAATGACCTTGCCCGCGTTCAGAATGTCATACACGTTCAGGGTGTTTACGTAGGTGGTCTGCGCCTGGGCCAGATTGGCGGTGGCGCGAACCACGTTCTCATCCCGCTCGGGAAGCACCACCAGGGCCTTCCGCTCGGCATTCAGCTTCTTCAGGGCTTCCGCCATCAGCTTGGTCTTGGCTTCCTTCAGGTTCAGGGCATCCACTACGACAATCTCGCCGGCATTGAACTTCGCGGTCATCGCGCTGCGGAACGCCAGGCGGCGAACCTTCTTGTTCACTCCCACCACGTAATCCCGGGGCTTGGGCGCGAACACAACGCCGCCGTGCTTAAACTGAGGTGCGCGGTTGCCATGGTGCCGGGCATTGCCGGTCCCCTTCTGGCGGTAGATCTTCCGGCCGCCCCCGCGAACCTCTCCGCGGGTCAGGGCGCTCTGGGTGCCCTGGCGCTGGGCTGCCAGGTAGGAGCGGACAACCAGATGCATTGCGGCTT
>CAMNKK010000010.1 GCA_946542235.1 uncultured Clostridia bacterium
GGCGCCGCGGCCTGGAACATCATGTTCGCCGGCGCGACCATCGCCGTGATTCCGATGCTGATCGTGTTTATCTGCTTCAGCCGCTACTTTATGGGCGGCCTGACCTCCGGCGCGGTCAAGGGTTAAAAATTCCGCGGCCGGCTGTAACAGAAGCCCCCTGCAGTTTTTTGCAGGGGGCTTTTCCTCAGGGGAGCGCGTCCGTCAGAACCGCGGCAGCCTGGAACGGGGCGGTAAACCGGATCCGGAGCAGGTTTCCCTCCAGGGTGACCGGCAGGTTTTCCGTGCAGTAGATCCGGCGGATGACCGAAGGACCGTCCAGGGGAATTTCCGCGGTTTGCTCCCGCTCCTCCGGGCCGAAGGCAAAAGCGTGGGCTGCGGTCAGCGTCTGCCGTCCGAGGGTCCGGGCCACCGCCTGCCATCCCTTCGGGTGGCGCCAGCTCTGCTGCGGGGGTCCGAAGAAGGAGGATATGCCGTCCCGGATGATTTCGCCGGCTTCCCGATAGAAGCGGATTCCTTCTTCCACTGCGGCCCACTGGGCCTCGGACAGATCCGTGATGTCCCCGGAAAGACACAGGACGCCCAGGAAGGTGTTGACGAGGGAATAGCCGATCCGCCGCAGGGAATCCGTTTTCCGCAGCACGGCCCAGATCTGGCTCTGCCCCGGCAGCATCAGCCGGTGCAGGCTGGCGGCGATGATGGGGATTTCCTGGCATTCGTGGGCGTCGGAAAAGGAAGCGATGTCGGATACCGCCAGCATGGAGGGCTCCAGACGGTGCCCGCCGGAGGCGCAGTTTTCAATCATCAGACCGGGAATTCTTTCCTTCATCCGGCGGAAGAAATCCTGGGCGGCCAGCATGTTCTGCCGAAGCCCTTCGCCCAGGCTGTCCGGATCGTCGCAGCCCGTGCCGATGGTGTCGTTATAGTCGATTTTGACATAGGCGAATCCGTTTTCCTTCAGGGTGGAAATGACCCGCTCGTCCAGGTAGGCCTGGGCTTCCGGCTTCCGCAGGTCCAGGAAACGCCGGTTTTCCGTGTCGAGGACGGCGCCGTCCCGGGTCAGCAGCAGCTCTGTCCGGGAAAACAGATCCGACTTTGCCGCGCAGGTTTCGGCCTCAAACCAGAGCCCGGGCTTCATGCCCGCTTCCCGGATTTCCCGGGCCACGGCGTCAATGCCCCGGGGGAACAGGGTTCTGCTGGGAATCCAGTCCCCGCTGCAGTCGCTCCAGCCGGCGCCTTCCTTCAGATACCAGCCGGCATCGATGACGAGATAGTCAATGTCCTTTCCCTTCAGGCAGGAGATGATGCCGGAGAGATTTTCATGGGAGGGATTTCCCCAGGTTGTGCAATACTCGTTGAAAATGACGGGAAGCGGTTCCCCGCGCCGGGCCCACTGCTCCCGGTGGAGGGAGAGAAGCCGCTGGGAGGTCCGGTCCACGCCGTCCCGGCTTACGGTCAGATAGGCTTCCGGGGAGGTGATGCCCTCTCCCGGCTGCAGGGTTTTCGCCCAGTGCCCGAAGTCAAAGTCCGCCAGCCCCGCCAGGACGGTCAGCCCGTCATCCTGCCGGCGAAGCTCAAACTGCCAGGAGGAGGGACAGGCCAGCTGGAAGGCCCAGGTGACGCCGGCGCTTTCGTCCCGGACGGCGAGAAAGGGAAAATAATGGCGGACCGGCATGGAGCCAATCTGGCCGAACTTCTCGACCCGGACCGCGTGATGGGTCCAGGAAGGCTCCAGGGAAAGGCTTTCCGCGCTCTCGCAGGTAAGCCGTCCCTCCGCGCTCCAGTTGCTGCGGGCCCGGAAAATGTTCAGGAAGCCTGCGGCATCCCCGGGGGTAAAGGGGGTTATCCCGCCCAGGTTCATGCTGGAGAGCAGCTCCAGGGTCACCGGCCGGGAGGACCTGTTTTCAAAACGGGTGCTGCACCGGAGGGCCGGAGAGCCCTCCTGCCAGGACAGATCATGAAGTACGGTTCTGCCCTCCGGGTCGGACAGCTCGGTCACGATCCGGTTTCCTTCCCGGCGCTGGTCCCGGAAGATCAGCCCGGCGGAGGAGCGGGTTCCCGCCAGGGACTGGCCGTTGGCGTATCCATGGGGCAGGGAATCGCCGCGGAAATGGACCTCTGCCAGCGGAGCGACCGCCATCTCCTTTTCCAGGACGCAGTCCCTCATTCCGGCCGGAATCAGAAGCAGGCCGGCATGCCCCGCGTCATCCCGGATATACCGGGCCAGCATATCCCCCAGCACATATTCACTGATTGTCTTCATCCTGGCTTATCCTCCTGTGATGACGGATCGGAATCCTCTGCCGCCATTATAGCCCGGAAGAAGCGGCGGATCAATACCGCCGGGAGAAAAGAAACAGCCGGCCGGGAGGAATGCAAACAGGCTCTTTCACAACCGGATCCGGTGTGGTAGAATAGGCGGGAGAAGCGCGGGCTCCGGCGGATCAGCCGCCTGGGACGGGCTGCGCGAAAGACAACCGGACAGAAAAAGAAAAGGAGCTGAACGGAGATGCTGGCAAAAACGCCGCCCATGGGGTTTAACACCTGGAATACTTTCGGAAGTGAAATCAACGAGGATCTGATCCGGGAGAGCGCCGATGCCATGGTGGCGCAGGGGCTGCCTCAGGCCGGATATGAGTACCTGGTCATTGATGACTGCTGGTCGGAATACAACCGGGATCCGGTGACCCAGCGGCTGGTGGCCCATCATGAGAAATTTCCGCATGGGATGAAGGCGGTGGCGGATTATGTTCACAGCAGGGGCCTCAAGTTCGGCATGTATTCCTGCTGCGGCCTGCGGACCTGCGCGGATTATCCTGCCTCCTTTGACCATGAATTTCTGGATGCCCAGACCTTTGCGGATTTCGGAGTGGACTATCTGAAATATGACAACTGCTATCATCCCATGTCCGTGGACGGACCGACGCTGTACCGGCGGATGGGAATGGCGCTGCGGGCGACGGGCCGGGATATCCTTTTCTCCGCCTGCAACTGGGGACAGGAGGACGTGTGGAGCTGGATCCGGTCTGCGGGGGCGCATATGTACCGCTCCACCGGGGATATTTTTGACAATGCGGAGAGCTATCGGAGCATCGCCGTCAGCCAGATGGAGAAGCTGGGCTTCTCCGCGCCGGGCTGCTTCAACGATCTGGACATGCTGACCGTGGGCATGTACGGGAAGGGCCTGGTGGGCACCACGGGCTGCGGCGACGCGGATTACCGTTCCCAGTTTGCGCTGTGGTGCATGTTCTCTTCCCCGCTGATGCTGGGCTGCGACGTTCGGAAGATGACGCCGTTCATTCATGATCTGGTCACCAATCCCCGGCTGATCGCCATCGATCAGGATGAGGAAGCCAGACCGCCCATTTTCTTCCGCCTGCGTTATGAAGAGAGCACCCCGGACCGGCTTGTCTGCATGAAGTTCCTGTCCGGCGGCCGCTATGCCCTGGGATTCTTCAACTTCTCAGAGGAGGAGAAGGAGCTGTACATGATCTTCGCGGACGGCGGACTGACCGCTTCCTCCGGGCTGGGAATGCGCCTGCAGGATGCCTTCAGCGGAGAAGACGCCGGGTTCTACCGGGAATACTATCGGGTCCGGGTTCCCGCCCATGACTGCGCGGTGTATCTGGGAACCCTGGAAAAAGCATGAAATGCGCGGGCTGCGGCCGGGAGCTGGTGCCCATGGAGACCGGGCTGACCCGGAAGCTGATCAACCGCGGAGCGGCGGAGTGCTATTGCCTGACCTGCCTGGCCCGGCGGTTCCGCGTTTCGGAGGCACAGCTGAGGGAGATGGCGGAGGCATTCCGCAGGGCAGGATGCACGCTGTTTCGCTGATGGACGGAGGACGAAAGGGAATCATGAAAAACTGGACACTGGACCCGCAGGGGTTTGTCAGCCATTATCTCGTATCGGGACCGAAAACGGTCCCGTTTTCCGCTGCATCCGGGGATGCGAACCTGCTGCGGTTTGAATCGGGGCTGCGAAAGGAAGTGGCGCGGCACGAGCCGGTCCCGGATCCGGAAGTGAAGGACGGAGCCGGACTGAGCCGGCTGGGGCTGCCCTGGCGCTTTCTGGGAGGAAGGGACACCTCCCTGGTTAACCTGTCTGATTTTTATTCCACCATGCAGCGGGTTGCCTTTGACGCGGCCACGGTGCTGGTTTCTCCCCGGAGACAGACGCTGACGGCCGTGCTGTGGAGCTATGCGGCGGTGGATGTATACTGCAACGGAGAGCGGATCGGAAGCCTGGAGCATCCCGTCTACAAGCCGATTCAGCGGCGGGAGATTTCGCTTCCGCTGCGGCAGGGACGGAATCATCTCTACCTGGCCTGCGAAACCCTGGGGGTGCGGGATACCCGCAGCGTGGTCGGCCTGCAGATTCTGCAGGCGGGATCTCCGGCGGAGGAGATTGCAATTACCCTGCCGGATGAGGCGCTGGCGGAGGAGGCGGCTTCTGCCCTGGACTTTCTGGAAAACGCGGAGCTGACGGAGGAAAGGGTTCTGTTTTCCGGTCCCGCGCCGAAGGGTGCGTCCTGGGCGGTGGGACGGGGGTATGAGCCGGACCATCGGAAAGCGCATCTGCCCCTGCGCTGGCAGGATCTGGAGGGACAGCGGGAAATTCCGCTGGAGCCCGGATATGCCTGGGTGATCCTGCAGGCTCCCGCCGGGAACGGATTCGTCCGGCGGATGCTGGAGAGGACGGAGCAGATTCGCCCGAAATACGATCCGCCGGAGGTCCGCGCCGGAGGGGAAACGGAGGAAGCGCACCTGCGCCGAATCCTGGAGCGGATCGCGGAAATTGAGAACTTCGACCGGGGGGAGGAGTTTGGATTTCCCATCTGCAATCTGCTGGCCCGGCAGTATCTGGGCCGCCCGGCGGAGCAGGACGGGCAGCTGTTTGACAGCATGCTGGATCTGATTGAGCGGCGGGTGGACTGTGCGGACTTCCTGGTCTGCGGCCTGATCCGGTACATCCGGAACTATCCGGTTTCGCCGGAGAGGGAAGCCCGGATCCGGGAGGTACTGACCCACTGGCGCTACTGGATGGACATGGACGGCTTTGACGGGATGTGCTTCTGGAGTGAGAACCACTGCCTGATGTTTTATACCGGCGCGATGCTGGCCGGAGAGATGTATCCGGAAGCGGAGTTTCCCCTGGCCCGAAGGACCGGGCGCGAGCTTTCGGCCTGGGGCCGGGAGAAGATCCTGAGCTGGCTGGAGGACGTGGAAAGCTGCGGGTTCGAGGAATTTCACAGCACGGTTTACATGTGTGTGACCCTGGCAGCCCTGCTGAACGTGATTGACTATGCGGAGGCGTCCATTTCCCGCCGGGCGGCGGCAGTGACCGATATGATGCTGATGCGGCTGGCTCTGCATACCTTCCGCGGAGGCATTATCGCACCGCAGGGCCGGGTCTACCGGGGTGTGCTGTATCCGTTTTCCGCGGGAGCCATGGCGCTGATGAATCTGGCGGATCCTTCCCAGCCCTGGGACCTGGGGGAGGGCTGGCTCAGCTTCTATGCCACCAGCCGCTACCGTTTCCCGAAGGAAATGCGGGCGGAAATGGCCAGGGAAGCGAGCCTGTCCTATTCCAGCGGAAACGCCCGGATCGTGCTGGAGAAGCACAGGGACTGGTGCCTGACCAGCGTGCAGATTCCCCGGGAGCCCTTTTCCCGGTGGGAAAACATCGCCCGCCGGCCGGATGCGGATCCTTCTTCCCATGCCTTTGTCCGCTCCTTCAACGAGTGCTTTCACGGCACCACCTGCTTCCAGCCCGGCGTATGGGGATACCAGCAGCATCTCTGGTACGCGGCGCTGGACGGAGAGGCGGCTGTCTTTATCAACCATCCGGGCTCCACTTCGGAGGGAGGAGATCTGCGGCCGGGATACTGGCACGGCAACGGGGTTTTCCCGGCCCTGAAACAGGAGGGGAACGTGCTGGGGCTCATCAGCCGGATTCCGGAGGAGCATCCCATCCATTATCTCCATCTGTATCTTCCGGAATGCCGGTTTGAGGAGGTGCGCCGGGAAGGGAACTGGATCCTGATGCGGAAGGGAAAGGGGTTCATCGGCCTGTGGAGCAGCACCCCCATGGTGCCCTGGAACGGCATGAACTTCCGCTGCGAGCAGCGCATGTGGGGCAGGGAAACCGCCTGCTTCTGCGTCTGCGCGGGCAGGGAGATCCGGGACATGGATGCCTTTGCGGAATATGCCCGGGGATGGAATCCCGTCTGGAATCCGGACGGGAAAACGCTGCGGGCCGGTGCGTTCTGTCTGGCCTGGCAGGAGGGAAGGGACGATACCCAGTACCTGTAAGGCGGAAAAAAATCAGCCGCGGATCCGAAGAAAGGGATCCGCGGCATTTGTATTGGGACGGCCGCCGGGAAGGGCTTACTTCCAGAGAGCCATCCAGCTTTTCCTGGCTTCGGGGGTCGGCCCGGATTTCGAGAAACCCAGCGCGGCGCTGTGCTGCTCCACAAATTTCCGCAAATTCGGGTGATCCGTTTCGGAGAAGGCCTCCTTGACCGCCTCCCGGTTCATGCCCATCAGCTTTTTCAGACCCAGGAGAGCGTATTCCGATCCGGGCAGCCTGACCAGGGCCAGCACGGTATCCTGCAGGGTCTTTTTCTGTTCCGGGGACAGCTCCTCCGGGCCCAGCCGCTCCAGAAAATCCACATGGGCGGCCAGCCGGTCCACCAGCAGCTTCAGCTCCTCCGGCTCCTTCGGCGGCTCTGCCTGTCCGCTGAGCAGGTTCTGGATGGAGGGGACTTTTTTGTGCTGCTTGCAGAACTCCACAAACTGGGTTCCTTCCGCGAGCCCCACATTGCCGATGACCTTATGGCGGATGACGGGCTTGGTGATGTCGTCGTCGATATTCAGGATATCGCTGACCCGGACCCAGGAGCGGGGGGTGGCGAAAACCATTTCACCGCTTTCCGGATCCTGGGTATGGAGGGCGCCGGGCTTGAAGGTCAGGTAGTCTATGACATAGGGATGCACCCCGTTCTTCAGGGCGAAGTCATATTTCCAGCTTTCAAAATCCGATTCGATATAGTGGATTTCAAACCGGTCCGCCAGGGGGCCGGCCAGATGGATGTAAACCCCGTCGTCGTCCTCCCGGTTGCCCAGGGCAACCACAAAGGTTCCCTCCGGAAGGGTGTACTGGCCGATACGCCGGTCAAGAATCAGCTGATAGGCGGCGACCTGAACCCGCTTGGTGCAGCTGGTGATCTCATCCAGCAGGAGAATGGTGTTTTTCCCGTCCCGCTCTTCGTTGGGAAGAATGTCCGGCGCCAGCCAGACCGTTTTCGTGCGGGATTCATTCGGGTAGATCAGGCCGGCGATTTCCACTTCGCTCATCTGGGCCAGGCGGATGTCAATGACCTTATAGTTGAACTTTTTTCCGATCTGGCGGATGATCTGGCTCTTGCCCACGCCCGGCGCCCCCAGGCCGAGGATGGAGTGCATCAGACGGTGGGTGATATTGAATTCGACGGTTTCCTGAAATTCCCGGATGGTCATTTTTCGATTCTCCTGTCGTGCTGTATTTGTCCTGCTGTTCCCGGCGGGAGCCGGAGGCCCGGGACATCCCGGCCGGATGATTCGCGGAAGGCCTCCTTCCGGAGGGGCGGGTTATCTGCTGCGCTTTCCGTACAGCCGGCAGATCCGGCCGATGCCGGCATATTCCCGGTTTTCACTCTGGTTGCAGAGCACCAGAATGGTGTCCCTGGGCCGCAGGTGCTTCCGAAGCTCCGGCTGAACCGTTCCGAAATAGCCGTCCGTCAGAATCAGCATGACATAGGGGCGGACATGGTGCTCTGACATCCATCTGTAGATGCAGTTGATGTCCGTGCCGCCGGTATGATGGGGTACGCATTCCAGCAGCTGTTTTTCATGCCGGATTTTCCGGTACACCTCGGTGACCTGGGTGTCCCAGTAGCAGAGATTCATCTCGCAGCGGAACTCCCGGACAATCCGATAGAGCTGGGTCAGGAACTGGTTCAAATCCTGCTGGCTGATGGAGCCGGAGCTGTCCACGAAGGCCCAGACCTCTTCCAGGTCGCCCTCCTCGCTCAGGGAATAGCCCGGAAGGATCAGGTCCATGTGCAGATATTTGCGCTCCGGAGTGGCGTAGGAGGAATCATCGCTGATGGCTTCGGAAAGATGGTTCTTCAGCACTTCCCGCCAGGAAACGGGCTCAGGCCGGGTCAGGGCGATCAGGGCAGCCGGGACATAGTAGCTGCCGAAGGAACCCCTGTCGCTGGCTGCCGCGTTCCGGAGCAGCGCGGTGATTTCCTTCTCCAGCCGGGCTTCCTCCTCCGGGGTCAGGGGGACGGGGAGGCCCCCGCTGTGCTCTCCGGGCCGGCCGGCCCGGGGAGAAAGCAGGTCGGAGTTCAGCAGGACGTTCTGGGGCTTGGAACGGGAACGCATGTAGCTCCGATAATTATCCTGAATGGTGAAGGTTCCGTTTTTTTCCTTCCGGACGTCGGCCAGAAGGATTCCGTACAGGGATTCCGCCGTGGCGTTATCGTCAATCGGGGAGAAAATGCCATACGGGGGCCGTTCCATGAAGCGGTCGGAGGAAACCTGGGCCAGATCCTGCACCATGCGGTCGCACATATGATTGACGACCAGATCCGCGGCAATGTTCCAGGCCTCCGGGTTCCGATTCTGCCCCCGGGAAGGGTGCATCAGCAGGGTATGGAATACTTCGTGCATCAGCACATAATTTCGCTGATTCTGACTCAGCGAGCCCATGAAACGGCTGTTCCAGCGGATGGTCCAGCCATCCGTGCCGGCGGTGGGGATGCTGTCATCCTGCAGGATGGGCAGGCGCAGCAGAATATCCCCGAAGAAGGGGCGGCGAAGGAGCAGCATGGATTTAAACCGGCTGAATCCGGCCTCGATGATCTGAGGGTTCATGAATCCGACTCCTTCCTTTTTGCCGGACCGTCCGTCCGGGAATGCGCTCCGCCTCCGCGTTCGGCTCCGGATCCGGAAAGCTCAGCAGGGAACCGCGGAGGCGCCGCCCTGCCAGAGCACCTCTCCGCCAAAGCCGGCGGTCAGCCGGCCGTCCGGTTCCAGCACCAGCCCCCGGCAGTAGTCACATCCGGAGGGTTCCGTCTGCCGTCCGTAAAACTCCAGCAGCTTTCCCTCCGGGGTCACGTAGATGCCGTCCCGGCAGCGGCACCAGGAGAAATCCCGGTATTCCCGGGTAAAGAGCAGATGCGGATCCCCCGGAGGAAGCGCTTCCTCAAACAGCACCTGCCGCCGGCGCATGTTTTCATTGACGGGGTTTCCGGTGATAAAGGAGACCTTGGAGGCGCCCGCGTCCAGCGCCCAGTCCATGTAGCGGCGGGCATCCTCCGGCGAGGCGACGCCGTCCCGAAGGAGCAGGCAGTTCATGACATACAGCCCGGGCCAGGGAGCGGCCTGAAGCCACTCCTTCAGCTGGACCGAGGAAGGCATTCTCCGCCCGAAGACGGCATCGTTTTTTCGGTCCTCCCAGTGGTGCCGGCTGATATGAACGGTGTCCACATGGCGCAGCTCCCGGATCCCTGGCAGAAAGGAGAGCCCGGTGCCGTTGGTGTACAGGGAGATTTCCATCCCGAAGCCGAAGATTTCAAAAATACGGGAAATCGTGTAATCCAGCAGTTCGGGCCGGCAGAAAGGCTCCCCGCCGGTAATGGAGATTCCCCGGATGCAGTCCTCCGCCTTCAGCAGGCGAAGCGCCTGATCCAGGCAGTCCGGGGACAGGGTGGCGGGATCCGTTGTGGGCGCCGCGATGCAGAAGGGACATCGGGCGTTGCAGTACCGGGTCAGGAGGATGGAGAGCTGCAGCCTGATTTTTTCCGGCTTCAGACGGTATGCTTCGCCGTTCAGGGAACAGAGATAGTTCTTCATCCGGACTTTTCGGCCCAGCAGAAGGACCTCCCTGGTCCGCGGAAAGTCACAGGAGGCACAGGAATCGATACTTTGCATAGACTTCCTCCGCAACTTGGCTGTCGGTGACCAGCCCTTCCCGGCTGAAGATGCCCATTTCCCGCCGCAGGTAGAGGCGTTCCGGCCAGGGGGAGAGATAGTTCCGGGAATAAAGCCAGAAATCCATCCCATCGTGGCGGATCCGGCGCAGGGTGGGGAAGAAGGCCCGGGTCCGGAACATGTGCAGCCGGATCACCGGCCGGTCCTGGGGGGAGTCCTCCTTCTTTTCCGCGCAGATCAGTGAGATCTGGGGCAGGGTATCTGCCGGATCGGCTCCCTTCCGGATCATCATGTCGCTGGCAGCCTCCGCCGAAGGTACGTGCCAGCCGGGATCTCCCTCCTCCATCATGGCCATCACCTCGGAATATTCCTCCTGTTCGGATACGCGGCATCGGAAATCCAGGCAGGGACGGGTATTGAAAATGGTTTCCCGGGAAAACGGCCGGGGGTTGTTCGCCGATTCGGTAAAAAGGAGGCGCATTCTTGGATCCAGCGCCGAGGGGGCGGGAGCCAGGCTTCCAATCAGGGCGGCGGCCGGCTCCAGGGCCTCCCTTTTGATACTCTGGGGCAGCAGCCATCCCTCCTGAAGAATGGGAATGGCCTGCCGGCGAACCTCTTCCCAGAAGGCCTGGGAAACCCGCCGGTCCAGCAGGATCCGCCGCAGGGTGCCGCCGCTGTTTTCGTTCTGAAGATTTCCTTCCACCTTCCGGACGGAAACCGGGAGGCGAAGGGTTTCCAGCTGATTGTCGCAGCTGAGGCACTCTGCCTGCAGAATTTCATAGTCGGGGGAGAGGGTAACCTCCCGGGCCCGGGGCAGAACCAGCGAGCCGGACCCCAGCGTATTGACCCGATGGGAGCCGAAACGGCTGAGCACAAGCACGCTTTCTCTTTCATCCACCAGCCGGATCAGGGTATTTCCGAGGACAGCCGTCTTCCCGTCCAGATAATAATCCGTCTTCACCTGTCAGCACCTGCCCTGTCTTTCTGCCATCTCCCGCCGGATGCGGCTTTCATGCGCCCGCTGAACTGCATCCTCCAGGCTCCGGGAGGAGACGCCTTTCCCCACGGCCGTTTCCCTGATCACTTCCGGATCATCCAGGAGGCCCTGGATCGTCTGCTCAATCAGGCGGATCAGCCCGGGGGGACAGTTCTGCTCCTCCATGATTTTTTTCAGCTGCGTCAGGGACAGAACGGACTGCCGCGGTTTCTCACTGCTGAGCAGGATGCGTTGAATGAAACGCAGCAGGGATGCTTCATCCAGGCCGGTGCCTTCCCGGGAGCTGACGGTTTCCTCCGCGCTCCGGGAGAGAGAAGCGGGGGCCGCTTCGGCTTTTTTCGGAGCGGCCGGCGGAGCGGGAGAAGGGATCGGCGGAGCGGGAGGAGGGACCGGGGATCCTGTTTTTTCCGCAGGCCCCCCGCTGACGCCGCTTTTTCCGGAGCCGCTTCGGACTTTTTTCTGCAGTTTTTTCATCCGCTGCTCATAGACCTGCTTCTGGGCGGCCAGTTCATCGGACACTTTTTTCAGGGAAGCGCTCCGGGCAAACCCGGACGGGACATTCCGCCCCGAACCGGCCGGAACCTGGGCGGCCGGCCTCTTTTCAGCGTCCTTTTTTCGCAGCCGGGGATCCAGAAAGGGAAATTCGAGGGCGCCGATGATTCCCGCCAGATGAAAGGGCAGGAAAAGCATCAGATTGGCATGCAGATTCCTGATTTCAGGATGATCCCGAAACAGAGGCAGGTCCTTCACCAGGCCGAGGGACATGAAGGCAGCCAGAAAGAACAGCCCGGCGGAGATCAGATAGATCTTCCGGGTGGAGGGACGGCGCACCATCAGGAGAAAACCGCAGATGCAAAAAGGGATCCGCAGGGCAAGAATGGCCCTGGATACCCAGTCCTGGCTCCGGGAAATTTCCGGAAGCAGCAGGTTGGCGGGAGCGCCGCCCCGGATCAGAAAAATGCCGGTGAGCACCAGGAGACCCAGCAGGCCGCAGAGGCAGAAGCGCCCCAGCCAGAAATGCTTCGGACGCTCCTTCCGGGAGAGAAGGCGATGGACCGGAACGATGGTCAGCGCGGCCTGAATATAGAAGAACAGAAACAGGGTCGTCAGCGACGAAAAGTCATTCCGACGGATGGACAGCAGGATCAGATGACCCAGGGAAAAGTCCAGACAGACCAGGACGAGCCAGCCGATGAAAAGCGCCATTTCAGCATGCACCTCCCGGTTTTCAGCGGTTCTCCTGATTCTGCCTGCTGAGCCGGATCCAGTTGATCAGGCCGAGAAGAGCGACAATCAGATAAATGCTTCGTTTCGTCAGATAGACAGGATCAAAATGCCGGATATACATGGCGACGGAGACCACGTCCGTGACCAGCCACCAGATGTACTGCTCCCGGAAGCGGAATGTCTGCAGACCGGTGGCTGCGATGCCGATCGCCACCGTGGCGGCATCCAGCCAGGGAACCGTTCCGCCGGCGCGCACCAGAATTTCGTGATACAGGAGCGTGGCGGCCAGGACGATGGCAGCGGTGAGCAGATTCTGCGGAAGGGTCATCCTCCGGGCCATGGTGATCTCCTTCCGGCGGCTGTCCCGATGCCGGGCCCACTGAATCCAGCCGACGATCCCCATGGGCAGGTACAGGAACAGCTCCAGGCACATGGTTCCCCAGATATGCCAGTACCAAAGGTAGATGATGTAGACGACGGTGTTGATCAGCCCGAAGAAAAAGTTGCTGACGGAGGCCCTGGCGCAGAAAAAAACGCAGAAGATCCCTGCGATGGCACTGATAAAATTGACCACGGTCAGCCAGGGCGGATTGCCGCCAGCCTCCGGGCGGGTGAAGGCCTGCACCATGGCTCCGAATGCGATGGCTGCCATGACGGCCGCCATGACCCATTCGTACCAGGCCAGGGTTCGAATGGTTTTTTTCAGGTTTCCCAGCCCGATCCGGGTTATACGGTCCATTTTGCTTCTTCCGCCCTTCCCAGCCGGATGGCTGTTCCGCTGATGGGATAGTGCTTTCGGGGCGGATCCACCAGAATGTATTCCGCCCAGGGATAGGCCCGGTGAAAATAGGAAGCGTAGGAGGGCTCGCTGCCGAAGACGGCGTCAAAGCGTCCGCAGCGGTTCAGGATCAGAGGCGTCTCCGCGTCCCAGTCCTCTTCTCCTTCCGGCGTCCGGCAGGCGGAGATGTCCAGCACCAGGGTTTCCACATTGCCCAGCCTTTCCCCCGCGGCCTTCATCCGGGCCAGCCGGCGGGAGACGCTCCATCGTTCCCGGTCTGCGGGGGCTGCGTTCCGCAGGATCTCTTCCTCCTGGACGCAGCCCGCCAGCAGAATCTGCCAGACCTTTTCGCAGAGGGCGGACGCGGTCTCCAGGCAGTACAGATGGCCCCGGTGATAGGGAAGAAACTTGCCGCCGAACATGCCGGCCTGATATCGCTTGCTCAACCGAAATCCTCCTCAGAAGGCAGGAGCGGACCCGGCCCTGCTCCCGCGCCGGCAGCTTCGCCTCAGTTGTCCCGCAGATAATCGTAATATCCGGCCTGAAGGCTGGTCAGCAGCTCGTTGTGGTCCCCGCCTTCGGCGTAGACTTCGTTGATGGCCTGAATCTCCGCCTCCCGAAGAGGGGGCACGCAGGAATCGCAGAACTTCAGTTTGTCAAAGGGCTCGGTGTCCAGCTCGCCGTAGGTGAAGGGCTGAAAGGTGACATCCGGCGCGCTGCGGCAGGTGGGAGACCGGTGATAATACCGGCCCTTGTTTGGATTGTAGTACAGGGTGGTATCCGCGCCGGGAACGGGAATCTGGCGTCCCTGCCAGTCCTCCCAGATGACAAATTTGACCTTGCTGCCGCTCTTCAGCTGATCATAGATCCAGGCCATATTGATGCCCTCCGGCGTCCGGTTCCGCTGAACCCGGATGCAGCCGTGGCTGCACTTGGTTCCCAGCTTCGGCTCCGTGGAGGAGTAGATTTTCGTGACGCCGTCCGCAGCCAGCACATGGGGCACCTCATGTATCATGTCCCCATCGTTGAAGCGGATGGCCATGGCGCACTTCAGCCGGTCGCTGATCAGCGTTCCCACCTTGCTCATCAGCAGGAATTCCCCGGAGCGGGTTTCATTGTAGGGCTGGTATTTCTTGCCGTTCCACATGGTCAGGCCTGTGGAGCACAGCAGGGTGGACAGCAGCTTTCCGTCCCGGAAGATATAGAGCCGCTGGGTCAGCTTGTCCACCACAATGCCCATGCTGGGATTGGGATTCACGGTTTTCAGATAGGAGGTCCGGATATAGCCGCTGACCAGCAGGTTCCAGGCTTCCACCTTTGTGTCGTGGAAGGAGCTGGAATAGCATTCCACCAGGGACCAGCCGCTGTCCAGCGTCTCAATGACCCGGACGCCCTGGGACTCGCAGGTGACCACGCCGATGGGCAGGCTGTCCTCATCCGGTTCCCGGTAGAGATAGGTCTGTACCTTTTCGCTGCTTTTTTTCCCGATATCCACCACGGTGATGGGCGCCATCAGCATCTCCCAGACCGCGGCCTCGTCCGTGATATCCATGGGAAGGCTCCAGTAGCTTCCCCGGGCCGGCTCCAGAGGCCAGGCGCTGCCGCGGGAAGGAATAAAGGCTTCGGCGGAAACGGAGGGCGCTGCGCTCTCGATGATTTCCTCCCCGTTATCATCCAGCAGCACGTTTTCAACGATTTCCTCTATGATCAGCTCCTCATCGTCCTCCGCGGAGGACGCGGCCGGAAACAGCAGCAGGGCAGAGAACAGAAGAGCAAGGGCTTTTTTTATCATCTGGGCATTCTCCTGCGCCTGGTTTTGGCATACAATGCGGCGCAGTGTTCATTATAATGCAAAACAGGACCGAGCACAACCTGGATGCCTGTCCGGAGCGGGGAAAAAGTGCAGAGGAAAAACCACCGGGATCTTTACCGCGGCAGGGATGGAGAGTATAATCCGGTAAAAATGTGCCGGAATCAATGAGGTGAGCGAATGAGAGAATATGTCATGGGGAACGGCGCGATCGCGCTGGGGGCGCTGGCAGCCGGAGTTAATCTGGTGGCCGGATATCCGGGAACCCCTTCCTCTGAGATTATAGAGACGGTTTCCAGATATCCGCATGACGGGATTCATCTGGAATGGTCGGTGAATGAAAAGGCGGCGCTGGAAGTGGCGGCGGCCGCGGCCTACAGCGGAGCCCGGGCCATGGTCACCATGAAGCAGATGGGCCTGAATGTCGCTTCCGACCCGCTGATGTCCGTGGCTTATATCGGTGTGCGCGGAGGGCTGGTGATCGTCAGCGCGGATGATCCCGGGCCGATTTCCTCCCAGACGGAGCAGGATACCCGGCGGTTCGCGGATTTTGCCCGGATTCCCGTGTTTGACCCCTCCTCGCCGGAGGAAGCCTATGCGATGATTCAGGATGCCTTCGAATGCTCCGAAAGATACGGGACGCCGGTGCTGTTCCGGCCTACGACCCGGGTCTGCCATGCCTATGCCTCCATTGAGGTGCCGGACACATTTGCACCCCGGAGCTATGACGGGTTTGTCCGGGATCCGGGAAAGTGGGTGATCTTTCCCCGGCTGTCCCGGGCGAATCACGGAAAGATGGAAGCGAGGAACACGGAAATCGCGGAGGACTTTTCCGCCTACCGGTTCAACAGCGTGGAAGGAAGCGGTTCCGGAAAGGCGGTGGTGGCTTCCGGCGTCAGCTATGCCTATGTAAAGGAGTGCCTGAAGGGCCGGGAGGATATTCGGCTGATCCGGGTGGCGACAGCCTTCCCCTTCCCGGAAAAATTCATGCTGCGGGCGCTGGAGGGCGTCCGGGAGGTGCTGTGCCTGGAGGAGCTGAGCCCCTATGTGGAGGAACAGATTCTGAAAACTGCGGGCCGGCATCATCTGGAGCTCCGGGTCCGGGGAAAGCTGGACGGAACGGTGCCCCATAACGGAGAGAACAGCGTGGAGCTGTCCTCCGGCATACTGGAAGGATTTCTGGGAATCCGGAGGGAGCAGGCGCCCGCGGAAGCGGCGGATCAGCCCGCGCTGCCGGTCCGGCCGCCGGTGCTCTGCGCCGGATGCCCGCACCGGGCTTCCTTCTATGCGGTGAAGCAGGCCATGAAAGGGCGAAAGGCCTTCTTCTGCGGGGATATCGGCTGCTATACCCTGGGGAATGCCATGCCGCTGGACATGGTGGATACCTGCCTGTGCATGGGCGCGGGCATTACCATGGCGCAGGGGCTGAACCATACGAATCCGGATGCGGTCTGCTTTGCCTTCGTGGGGGATTCAACCTTCTTCGCTTCCGGGATGACCGGCGTGGTGAATGCGGTCTACAATGGGGCGGACATCATTCTCTGCGTGCTGGACAACTCCACCACCGCAATGACCGGGCATCAGCCGCATCCCGGTACGGGGCGGAACATGATGGGCAGCGCGGTGGAAAAGGTGGATATTGGCCGGGTGCTGGAAGGAATAGGCGTCCGGACGGTGAGGACGGTGGATCCGCTGGAGCTGGAAAAGGCGGTGCAGGCGGTCCGGGAATGCGCGGAGGAAAAGGGCGTCCGGGCGATTCTGTTCAAATCTCCCTGCGTGGCCCTGACCCGGCCGGCGAAGAAGTGCGCCGTGGATGGGGCAAAATGCATCGCCTGCAGAAAATGCATCCGGGAAATCGGATGCCCGGCGCTGATTATGGACGGAGAAAAGGTCCGGATAGATGCCAATCTGTGCACGGGCTGCGGCCTGTGCGGCCGGATCTGCCCCGCGGGCGCCATTGGAGGTGAAGGGCATGAATAAGGATATTCTGATCTGCGGCGTAGGCGGACAGGGAACGGTGCTGGCTTCCCGGATCATTGCCGCGGCCGCCATGGAGGAAGGAAATACGGTCCATTCCGCAGAGACCATCGGCATGGCGCAGCGGGGAGGATCCGTGACCAGCCATGTACGGGTCGGAGAGGCTGCCTTTTCCCCGCTGATTCCCTTCGGCGGAGCGGATCTGCTGCTGGCCTTCGAGCCGGCGGAGGCGGTGCGGAACCTGAAATATCTGAAAAAGGGCGGGAAGGCCGTGATCAATACCGCGGCCACCCGGCCGGTGACCGAGTCCCTGAAGAGCACGGGATATGACGGAAGGGAAATGACAGCCTGGCTGCAGGGAAAGTGCGACTGTGTTTTTGTGAATGCGGAGGAGGAATGCGCTCCTTTCGGCTCCGCGAAGTTTCTCAACATCATCCTGCTGGGCGTTGCGGAGGGAACCGGAAGCCTGGGCCTTCGGCGGGAGGCGCTGCTGGAGCAGATCGGAAAGCAGGTGCCCGCCCGCTTCCTGGAGATCAATACCAGGGCCTTCCGGCGGGGGCTGGAGATCGGAGAAGCGTCCGTAAGGACGGAATAAAAGCAGAAGACAGAAGGAGGGAACAGCGATGCGCATCAACGAAAGGCAGCTGGAACAGGTGGACCGGCAGATCAAACGGATTCTGCGGAGCGGAAATTACTACAGCCGGGTTTATGAACAGGCGGGGATCCGCGGCGTGTCCAGCCCGGAGGATTTCGAGAAGATTCCCTTCACGGACAAGGCGGATCTTCGGAATGCCTATCCCCTGGGCATTCAGGCGGTTCCGGACGAGCAGGTTGTGCGGATCCATTCCTCTTCCGGCACCACCGGCAAGCCGGTGATCATTCCCTATACCGCCAGGGATGTGGAGGACTGGGCGACCATGTTTGCCCGGTGCTATGAAATCGCGGGCATTACGGCGCAGGACCGGATTCAGATTACCCCCGGCTACGGGCTTTGGACCGCGGGCATCGGATTCCAGGCGGGCTGTGAAAAGCTGGGAGCCATGGCTATTCCCATGGGCCCCGGAAACACGGAAAAGCAGCTGCAGATGATGATGGATCTGGGCTCCACGGTGCTGTGCGCGACCTCTTCCTATGCCCTGCTGCTGGCGGAGGAAATCAACAAGCGGGGGCTGAAGGACCGGATCAGGCTGAAAAAAGGGGTGATCGGGTCCGAGCGGTGGAGCGACGCCAAACGGAATTACATCGCCCGGGAGCTTGGAATCGAGCTGTACGATATTTACGGGCTGACGGAGATCTACGGCCCCGGCATCGGGATCAACTGTGACAGGCAGCACGGGATGCACATTTTTGATGATTATCTGTATACGGAAATTATCGACCCCCAGACCGGAGAGGTCCTGCCGGACGGAGAGGAAGGGGAGATCGTGATCACCACCCTGGTCAAGGAGGGGGCGCCGCTGATCCGCTTCCGGACCCATGACCTTTCCCGGATCATACCCGGAGACTGCCCCTGCGGGCGGGCCTGGCCGCGGCTGGATACCATCCGGGGCAGGAGCGATGACATGTTCAAGGTGCACGGTGTGAACATGTTCCCCAGCCAGGTGGAAGAGATTCTGGGTCAGGTGGACGGCGTGTCCAGCGAATACAAGATTGATATCGCCCATGATGACCTGATCAATCGGGATATTATCATGGTGACCGCTGAAGCGGAAGGCCGGGTGGACTTCGCGCAGACGGCCGAAAGGATCAGGCAGCTGTTCAAGTCCAGAATGAATGTGACGCCGAAGGTTGTGATCGTCTCCCTGAATACGCTGCCCCGCTCCGAAAAGAAAACCCAGCGGGTGTTTGACCACAGGGGAGACTGAGGATCCCGGAACGGGCGGCCGAAAACCGCCTGCAGGAAAGGAACAGACAAGGGGACGGGTATCCGTCCCCTTGTGCCGTGGAAAGAGGAAAAGAAAGATGATACGAAAGCTGATCCGCCAGATGCTGGCCGCGCAGACCCTGTCGGCGCTGACGGTTTCCCTGTGCCTTCTGATTGACAATATCATGACGGGACGGTTTCTGGGCGTCGGGGCGATTGCCGCGTATGAACTGGCCAATCCGATCCTGCTGGCGGTGGGCGCCCTTGGGAGCATGCTGGCTGCGGGGGTGCAGGTGGCCTGCAGCAAATCCCTGGGCAGCGGTTCCCGGACGGAGACGGACAGGGGATATTCCTCCGCGGTGGTGCTGATGCTGGGAATTTCCCTGGTCCTGGTTTCCGCGGTGGCGGTTTTCCGCAGGCCGCTGGCGACGGCGATGGGCGCCGGCCGGGAGGGAGAGCTCTTTCAGCAGACGGGAGATTACCTGCTGGGCTTCATTCTCGGCGCGCCGGCCTCCCTGGGGGCGCTGGTGCTGGTGCCCTTCCTCCAGATGGCCGGCCGGAGCGGCCTGCTGATCGTGGCGGTGCTGGGAATGACGGTGACGGACATCGCGCTGGATCTGCTGAATGTGCTGGTGTTCCATGGCGGGATGTTCGGCATGGGGCTGGCTTCCTCCCTCAGCTACTATGTGGCGGTGGCTGTCGCCATGAAATACTTTCTCTCCCGGAACTGCGCCTTCCGCTTTTCCTTCCGGCTGGTTACCCTGCGGAAGATCCGGGAGCTTTTTGCCGGGGGCGTGCCGGCCGTGTTTACCATGGCGTCGTCCGTGGTTCTCGTGTTCTTTCTGAACCGGCTTCTGCTGTCCACAGGGGGAAGCGAAGCGGTGGCGGCCTTTGCGGTGGTGCTGACCATGGGCAATGCCGCCAACTGCATTTCCACCGGGGTGGGCGGGGTTTCCCTGACCCTGTCCGGCATTCTGTACCAGGAGGAGGACGGGACCGGCCTCCGGCAGCTGCTGAAGCTGCTGACGAGGTACGGAATCATCCTCGGGGCGGCTGTGGGCGCCCTGCTGGCTTTCTTTGCGCCGGAGGTGGTCGGCATCTCCATCCCGGAGCCCGGCAGGACGCGGGATCTGGCAGCCCAGGGGCTGCGGCTGTTCGCCCTGGGGCTGATTCCCTGCTGCCTTGTCAACGTGCTGAAAAGCCTGTATCAGGGCACGGAACGGGTGATCATGACGGAAGTCATCTCCGTGCTGGAGGGGGCGGTGCTGCCTGGGGCCGCGGCCTTCCTGCTCAGCAGGATCTGGGGACTGACGGGCTGCTGGATGTATTTCGCGGCCGGAGAGCTGCTGGCGCTCCTGCTGACCGGGCTGTATGTCTGGAAAAAGAACGGGAGATTTTCCCTGGCGGCGGAATCCTTCCTGCTGCTGCGGGAGGACTTTGGGGCCGGTCCGGACAATCTGCTGGAGATGGATATCCGCACGCCCGAAGAAGCGGCTGAGGCGGCCCGGCGGGCGGAGGCCTTCTGCAGGGAGCACGGGCAGGACGGGAAAATGGCGAACCATATGGCGCTGTGCCTGGAGGAAATTGCCGGAAACACGGTGATCCACGGGTTCGACCCGAAGAAGGACAACCACCTGTCGGTCCGGGTCCAGCACAGGGGGACGCGCTGGGTGCTGCGCTTCCGGGATGACTGCACGGCCTTTGATCCGGTGAGCTATGTGCCGGCAGGGGAGGAGGATGCCCTGGGGATCCGGCTGGTCATGGCCATGGCGGATGATATCCGCTATACCTATTCCCTGAATCTGAACAACCTGACAATCCGGCTGGACGCCGGAAAAGCGCCTTTACAGGCGGAGAAAAAGGAATTAGAATAGGTGGATCGGGTGCGCGGTGCTGCCGGCCTTCCCGGGAAGAAGGGATTCTCCCCGGGGAAACGGGCGGGCAAATCCGGTGCCCGGCGGACAGGAAGAGGAGCAGAGGCATGAGCAGACTGGGAGATTTGATCCGCACGGAGCGGATCCGGCAGAAGATGACCCCCAAGCAGGTGGCGCGGAAATGCGGCGTCAGCGAGAGCTATCTGATGGCGGTGGAGGCCGGAACCCGGATCATCGGGGATGATCAGGCCCGGCGGATTCTGAAAACCATCGGACTCCGGCAGCAGAACGAGGCGGAGTTTACCCTCGACGATATCGCGGCGACGGTGGATCTGGCGCAGGTACAGCCCGCCCTGGCCGCGAAGGCCGCGGCCCTGAAGCCGAAGGTGAAGGAAGCGGAGAAGGTGGCCTCCTCGGAGGAGAAGGAACAGGGCGTGGCCGGAAGCATCTGGCTGGACGCGCTGCAAAGCGTAATGAAGCGCGTCCCGGTGATGAACGCGGTCATGCAGCCCGTCCGGTACCGGCTGGTGCCGGTGGAGAACGGACGGATTGAAGGGGCCAACCCGGACAAGGTGTTTTATTATCTCGCGCCGGATGACAGCATGCGGGGATTCCGGATTCACCGGGGGGATACCGTGCTGACCGTGCCGGCCCAGAGCCCGGTGGACGGGGCCGTGATGCTGATCAATTATCATGAGCACAGATATCTGCGGAAAATCAAGGTGCTGGGGGATCGGCAGGTCCTGCTGCAGAGCTATGACCGGGAATATGAGCAGGAAACGGCGGAGATCAGCGAAATCGGTTTTATTTCCAGATGTGTTCAGGTGACCTTTGACCTGTAGCGCCCGTTTTCGGCGGGAGCGCGGCGGATTACCCCCGGATTCCGGGGGTTTTTTTCAGCTGCAGGATGCGCCGGACGCTTTCGTCAATCCGCTCCGGGGGAATGGCGCCCGCCTCCGCCGCGCGGAGAACGCCGTCGAAAGCCTCGGCATACCCATAGGGCATCAGCAGGATATCGGCGCCGGCCTTCAGGGCGGCGATACAGGCTTCCGCGGGGGAATAATGCTGGCGGACGGCGCCCATGGCGAGGGCGTCGGTGATGATCACGCCCCGGAAGCCCAGCTCGCCGCGAAGCTTTCCGGTCAGGAGCAGGGAGGAAAGGGACGCGGGCTCCGGCGTACCGGTCACCCGGGGAGCGGCGATGTGGGCCGCCATCACCAGCTCCGCGCCCGCTTCGATGCCGGCCCGGAAGGGGATCATTTCGCAGCGGCTGATTTCTTCCCAGGTTTTCAGGCTTTCCGCGTAGCCGGTATGGGTATCGGCGGAGGCATCCCCGTGGCCGGGGAAGTGCTTTACGCAGGCTTTGATGCCGGCGGCATGCAGGCCTTCCACATAGCGGCGGACCATGGGAGCGGCCGCTTCCGGATCGCTGCCGAAAGCCCGGTTGCCGATGACCCGGACATCGGGATTGGTGTTGACGTCCGCGACCGGGGCGAAATCCAGATCCAGGCCGAAGGCGGCAAGATATTCCCCGATGGCCTTTCCGGCCGCATAGGCCTGCTCCGGGTCTCCGGAGAGGCCGATGGATTCCATGGGCGGGATCTTCGGGACGCCGAAATCCGCCGGATGGTTTCCGATCCGGGCGACGCGGCCCCCTTCCTCGTCGATGCCCAGCAGGGGCCGGAAGGCGCCCAGGCCGTGCAGCTCTTCCGTAAAGCGCCGAAGCTGGTCCGGAGACTCGATATTCTTCCGGAAGAGGGCGAAGCCCCCGCAGGGGCGGGCGGCGAAGGCCTCCCGCATGGAATCGGAAACCCGGGCGGAGCCGGGAAGGGAGACATCTTCAATCTGTGCGGCTTCAACGGTTCCGTCCAGCGCGTCAGGCCGGATCATGAAGAGCTGGCCGACCTTTTCCCGCAGCGTCAGACTGTTCAGCTGGATCATGGGTTTTCCCTCCTGTTTCGGACTGAGGGAGCGCCGGAGCAGGCCGTCCGGCAGTTCCTGGAACAAGTATAAGAAATCCGGAGGAAAATGCAAGGGGGCAGCGCCGGAAAAAGGGCGCTCCGGCGGACCGCGCGGAAGGCTCCGCAGGGATCGGAACGCTGCCGGCGCGGCCGGGAAAAACCGGAAAAGATCAGGACCCCAGGCCAGAAAAACCATTGCATACGCCTGGGGTTTGGTGTAGACTGTCCGTATCCTGCCGAATCGGGGAGCAATCCCTCAGAGAAGGAGATAAGTGTCATGATAAAAAAGAAAGCCCCTTTCCGACCCGCAGAGATTCTGCTGCCGGAGCAGGGAGCCGCGCCGGAAAAGTGGGCCTGCGTAGCCTGCGATCAATATACTTCCCAGCCGGAATACTGGGAAAAAACGGAGGAGATCGTCGGGGACGCGCCGTCCACCCTGCGGCTGATGCTGCCGGAGTGCTATCTGGATCAAAGCGCAGAGCGGATTCCGCGGATTCATGCCGCCATGAAGGATTATCTGGACAGGGGAATCCTGGTTCCGGCGGTGAAGAACGGCTTTGTGCTCTGCCGGAGGACGACGGCTTCCGGTACCCGGATCGGGCTGGTGGGCACGGTGGACCTGGAGGAATATGATTACGCGGAGGGATCTCTGCCCCTGGTTCGTCCGACGGAGCAGACCATTGCCGCGCGCCTGCCCGCACGGCTGAAGATCCGGCAGGGAGCGCCGGTGGAGCTGAGCCATATCCTGATTCTGATTGACGATCCGGAGAGGACGGTGCTGGAACCGCTGAACGCCAGGGCGGAGGAGCTGCGGAAGCTGTATGATTTTGATCTGATGCAGGGCGGCGGGCACCTGGCCGGATATGCGGTGGAAAGCGCCGGGGACGTATCCGCGGTGGAGAAGGCGCTGGATGCCCTGAAGGAAAAGATGGGCGAGCATCCGATGCTGCTGGCGGTCGGGGACGGGAACCATTCCCTGGCCACGGCAAAGGCATACTGGAATGAGATCCGGGAGACGCTCAGCGAAAAGGAGCGGAAGCATCACCCGGCCCGGTTTGCCCTGTGTGAGATCGAGAATATCCATGATGAGGCGCTGCTCTTTGAACCGATTCACCGGCTGATTACCGGAACCACGCCGGAGGAGCTGTACGACTGCTGGGAAACCTATACGGAGGAACGGGGCATGGCCCTGGCGGAGGAGGGAGACGGGCATGTCTTCCAGATGGCGATCCGGAAGGATGAATACCCGGTGGTGGTCCGGCATCCGGAGGGAGCGATTCCCTGCGAGACCCTCCAGCTTTTCCTGGACGATTTCCTGAAGCGCCACCCCAAGGCAGCCATTGACTACATTCACGGGGCGCCGGCGCTGCGGAAGCTGGCGCAGCAGAAGGATGCCATCGGGTTTATCCTGCCGGCGATTGACAAGCACACGTTCTTTGAGGACGTGAAAACCCTGGGCGTTCTTCCCAGGAAGACCTTTTCCATGGGCGAAGCGGAGGAAAAGCGGTACTACATGGAGTGCAAGCGAATCTGAGAAAGCGCGGAGCGCCGCGGGTTGGGAGAGATGGATATGAAACGCTGGTGGATGCTGCTGGTCTGCCTGCTGGTGCTGGTACTGGGAGGCGGGCCGGCGCTGGGAGGGGAAGCTGTGATTCCGGAGCTGGACATCGCGCGGCAGGAGATTCCGGAGAATGAAGCGCTGAAAATGATTCAGGACATGAAAGCCGGATGGAACCTGGGAAACACCTTTGATGCCTTTGACTGCAGCTGGCTGCAGAACGGGCTGGATTATGAAACCGGCTGGTGCGGGGTCCGGACCACCGAGAAGCTGATCGACGGGCTGAAGGCGGCCGGGTTCCGCACCCTGCGGATCCCGGTGAGCTGGCATAACCATCTGGACGCGGACTGGAATATTGATCCGGCGTGGATGGACCGGGTGTGCGAGGTGGCCGGATGGGCCTGCGACCGGGGCATGTATGTCATCCTCAACATCCATCATGACTGCGCCCGGGATTATTATTATCCGGACAGCGAACATCTGGAAAACTCCGCGAGGTATATCCGGACGATCTGGACCCAGATCGCGGATCGCTTCGGGGATTATGATGAGCATCTGATCTTCGAGAGCATCAACGAGCCCCGGCTGGCGGGAACCAGCCATGAATGGTACTGGGAAGCCGGCGATCCCGAATGCCGGGACGCCATGGCGTGCATTATGAAGCTGAACCAGGTCTTTGTGGATACGGTCCGGGCTTCCGGCGGGAAGAACGCGCAGCGGTATCTGATGGTTCCGTCCTACGACGCCAGCCCGGATTATGCCTGCGCCCCGGAATTCCAGCTGCCGGAGGATCCGGCGGAAAACCGGATCATCGTATCCGCGCATGCCTACACGCCCTATCACTTTGCGCTGGAAATGCCGGGAACCGACAGCTTTTCCCTGGCCACGTCCCAGAAGAACGATATTACAGGCTTCCTTGACCGGCTGTATCGAAAGTATGTTTCCCGGGGCGTGCCGGTGCTGATCGGGGAGTTCGGCGCCATGGAGAAAAACGGAAACCTGCAGGACCGGGTGGACTGGGCTGCCTTCTATGTGGCGGCAGCCAGGAGCCGGGGGATTACCTGCTGCTGGTGGGACAACAACGTTTTTGAGGGAAACGGGGAGCGCTTCGGGCTGTTCAACCGGACGACGGGGGAATGCGCTTTGCCGGAAATCCTGGAAGCGATCATGAAATACTGCGAATAAGGCAGCGGAAAAAGGAACGGACGGGCATCGGCCCGCCCGTCCTTTTTGGGAAAGGGGATCAGTTGAGAGCGCTTAAGAAAAGGAAAAACGGATCCGGTTTCAGCTGTTCTTTTTTCGTGTGTTTTTGCCAAAGGGGTTGATTCATCCCTTCCTTTCCTGTAAAATTTCCCGGAAGAACGGGCGGGATCTGTCCGCCCGGGCGACGCGATCCAGTAAGGAGGTTTCCATGGGACAGAGAACGGATATCCACAAGATTCTGATTATCGGCTCAGGCCCGATCGTGATCGGACAGGCCTGCGAGTTCGACTACTCCGGGACCCAGGCCTGCAAGGCTCTTCGCAGCCTGGGATACGAAATTGTGCTGGTGAACTCCAATCCGGCCACGATCATGACGGATCCGGAGATGGCGGACGTCACCTATATTGAGCCGCTGAATACCGCCCGGCTGGAGCAGATCATTGCCCGGGAGCGTCCGGACGCGCTGCTGCCGAACCTGGGAGGGCAGAGCGGTCTGAACCTGGCGGCGGAGCTGTACAGGGAAGGCATTCTGGACAAGTACCACGTGCAGGTCATTGGGGTCCAGGTGGACGCCATTGAGCGGGGCGAGGATCGGATCGAATTCAAGGAAACCATGGAAAAGCTGGGGATCGGAATGGCCCGCAGCCAGGTGGCCTACTCCGTGGAGGAAGGGCTGGCGATCGCGGATAAGCTGGGCTTCCCGGTGGTGCTGCGCCCCGCCTATACGATGGGCGGCGCCGGCGGCGGCCTGGTTTACAACCGGGAGGAATTCAAGGTGGTCATGGCCCGGGGCCTGCAGGAATCCCTGGTGCATCAGGTGCTGGTGGAGGAATCCGTGCTGGGCTGGGAGGAGCTGGAGCTGGAGGTTGTGCGGGACAAGGATAACCGCATGATCACCGTGTGCTTTATCGAGAACGTGGATCCCATGGGCGTTCACACCGGCGACTCCTTCTGCACCGCGCCGATGCTGACCATTTCGGAAGAGGTGCAGAAGCAGCTGCAGGAGCAGGCATACCGGATCGTGGAGCATATCGGCGTCATCGGCGGAACGAACGTCCAGTTTGCCCATGACCCGAAGACCGGACGGATTATTGTCATCGAAATCAACCCCAGGACATCCCGCTCCAGCGCCCTGGCCTCCAAGGCGACCGGGTTCCCCATCGCGCTGGTTTCGGCCAAGCTGGCCACGGGCCTGACGCTGGCGGATCTGCCCTGCGGAAAATACGGCACGCTGGACAAATATCGTCCGGACGGGGACTACGTGGTGGTGAAGTTTGCCCGGTGGGCCTTTGAGAAATTCAAGGGCGTGGAGGACAAGCTGGGCACCCAGATGCGGGCGGTCGGCGAGGTCATGGCCATCGGAAAAACCTATAAGGAAGCATTCCAGAAGGCAATCCGCTCCCTGGAGAAGAACCGTCCCGGGCTGGGCCATGTGGCGGATTTCGACACCCTGGATCCGGAGGAGCTGAAGCGCCGCCTGGCGGTGCCCTGCTCGGAGCGGCATTTCCTGATGTATGAGGCGCTGCGGAAGGGCGTCTCCGTGGAGGAGCTGCATGAGCTGACCCACGTGAAGGCCTATTTCATCCAGCAGATGAAGGAGCTGGTGGAGGAAGAGGAGCAGCTGACGGCCTGCGCCGGAGGCCTGCCTTCCGATGAAGCGCTGATCCAGGCGAAGAAGGACGGATTCTCCGACCAGTATCTGAGCCGGATCCTGCGGATTCCCGAGGATCGGGTACGGGAGCGCCGGATTGCCCTGGGGCTGGAGGAGAGCTGGGACGGGATTCATGTCTCCGGAACGGAGGACAGCGCCTACTATTACTCCACCTACAACGCGCCGGACCGGGATCCGGTCAGCGAGGGAAAGCCGAAGGTCATGATTCTGGGCGGCGGACCCAACCGGATCGGCCAGGGCATCGAATTCGACTACTGCTGCGTCCACGCGGCCCAGAGCCTGCGGAAGCTGGGCTTCGAGACCATTATCGTCAACTGCAATCCGGAAACGGTTTCCACCGACTATGACACCTCGGACAAGCTGTATTTTGAGCCGCTGACGCTGGAGGATGTGCTGAGCATCTACCACAAGGAAAAGCCGGTGGGCGTGATCGCCCAGTTCGGCGGACAGACGCCGCTGAACCTGGCCGGGGAGCTGCAGCGCAACGGTGTGCGGATTCTGGGAACCACGCCGGAGGTGATTGACCTGGCGGAGGACCGGGATCAGTTCCGGGCCGTCATGGACCGGCTGGGGATTCCCATGCCGGAATCCGGGATGGCCACCACCGTGGCGGAAGCCCAGGCCATCGCCGGAAGGATCGGCTATCCGGTCATGGTGCGCCCCTCCTACGTGCTGGGCGGCCGGGGCATGGAAGTGGTCTACGATGATGAGGCCATGGCGGGATACATGAATGCCGCCGTGGGCGTGACACCGGACCGGCCCATCCTGATTGACCGGTTCCTGAACCATGCGCTGGAATGCGAGGCGGACGCCATTTCCGACGGCACCCATGCCTTCGTGCCGGCGGTGATGGAGCATATCGAGCTGGCGGGCATCCATTCCGGCGACTCGGCCTGCATCGTGCCCTCCAAACATATCGCGCCGGAGCATCTGAAGACCATCCGGGATTATACCCGCAGGATCGCGGAGGAAATGCATGTGGTGGGCCTGATGAACATGCAGTATGCCATCGAGAACGACGTGGTGTACGTGCTGGAGGCCAACCCCAGGGCATCCCGGACGGTGCCGCTGGTCTCCAAGGTGTGCGGCATCCGGATGGTGCCTCTGGCCACGGATATCATCACCTCTTCCCTGACGGGCCGGCCCTCCCCCGTGCCGGGGCTGAAGGACCGGGTGATCCCCTATTACGGGGTCAAGGAGGCGGTGTTCCCCTTCAACATGTTCCCGGAGGTGGATCCGGTGCTGGGCCCTGAAATGCGCTCCACCGGCGAGGTGCTGGGCCTGGCGGAAAGCACCGGCGAAGCCTTCTTCAAGGCGGAGGAGGGCGCCGGCGCGACCCTGCCGCTGGAGGGAACGGTGCTGATCTCCGTCAATGACAAGGACAAGCCGGAGGTCGTGGAGATTGCCGGGCTGTTCCGGCAGAACGGGTTCCGGATCCTGGCCACCGGCGGAACCTACGACCTGATTTCCGGGGCGGGGATTCCGGCGGAGAAGGTCAGAAAGCTGTATGAGGGGCGCCCGAACATCCTGGACCTGATGACCAACGGGGAAATCCAGCTGATCATCAACAGCCCCATCGGCAAGGATTCGGCCCATGACGACAGCTATCTGCGGAAATCCGCCATCAAGAACAAGATTCCCTATATCACGACCATCGCCGCGGCCCGGGCGGCGGCGGAGGGGATCCACCGGGTGCTGACACATGACCGGGGCAGCGTCCGGTCCCTGCAGGAATGGCATAAGCTGATCCGGGACGGACAGTAATCGGGGTGCTTCTGACGGCATCGGAGCCGGAGAGACGGAGGCTGCGGCCTCCGTCTCCGGCAAAGGGCCGGCCTGCCCCGGGCGCTGCACCGAAGGAGAAGGAAAATGCAGAAGAAATGGTACCGGCTGGACACGGCCGCCCTGATCTTTCCCGCCATCGCGAGACGGAACTGGAGCAACGGGTTCCGCCTTTCCGTGACGCTGCGGGAAGAGGTGGATCCGAAGATTCTGCAGCGGGCGGCGGATGACCTCCGCCGGCGCTTTCCCTGCTATTATGTGACGCTTCACAGGGGCTTTTTCTGGTATTATCTGGAAGAAATCAGCGAAGAGGGCGGAGTCCGGGTGCGCCGGGACTTTGCCTATCCCCTGACCTTTATGAGCCGCGGAGAGCTGAAAAAAAGCTGCCTGCGGGTGCTGTACTATGAAAACCGAATTGCCGTGGAATTCTTCCACTCCCTGACAGACGGCAGCGGAGGGAAGATTTTTCTGTGCAGTCTGGCGGCCAGGTATCTGGAAATTGCCCACGGGATCCGGATTCCCCGGGGAGAGCTGATCCGGGGAGGAGAGGAGACGCCGGCGCCGGAGGAGCTGGAGGACAGCTTTCTGAAAAACGCGGCGGAGGCGGCGGCCGGACGAAAGGAAAAGGCCGCGTTTCATCTGCGGGGAACCCGGAACCCGGAGGGTTACCGAACCCTGACTACGGGGATACTGGATACCGCCTCCCTGCTGGAGGCGGCTCACCGGCGGAGGGTTTCCGTGACCGTTTTTCTGGCGGCGGTGATGGCGGAAAGCGTCATGGCGATTCAGGACGAAAACCGGCCCCGGAAGCGCCAGCGGCCGGTGAAAATCACGGTGCCTGTCGACCTGCGCCGGCTGTACGGCAGCCGAACGCTGCGGAACTTCGCCCTGGTGCTGAACGTGGGGGTGGATCCCCGGTTTGGGGATTACAGCCTGGAAGAACTTTGCCGGAGCATCCATCATCAGATGGGTGCCGGAGCGACCCGGCAGAACATGGCCGGCATTATCGCCGCCAATGTGCAGCCCCAGCAGGCGGCATTGCTGCGGCTGACTCCGGTTTTGCTGAAAAATCTGGTGATGGACTGGATCTACCGGAAAAGCGGGGAAAGCGGCGGAAGCCTGAATATCTCGAACCTCGGAACCGTGGAGCTGCCGGAGGAGATGCAGCCCTGGGTGGAGCGGATGGAATTCATTATCGGTCCTCAGCGGAGCTATCCCAACAACTGCTCCGTGCTGAGCCTGGGCGGGAAGACCTATGTCAGCATGATCCGGAACATCCGGGAGTCGGAGCTGGAAAGGCGGTTCTTTTCCAGGCTGGTGGAGCTGGGAATTCCGGTGGAAATCGAATGCAATGAGAGCTGAGCGGGAAAGGAAGCATACATGTACTGTGTCAGATGCGGCGTAAAGCTGCGGGAAGGAACGGAAAGCTGTCCGCTGTGCGGAACCCCGGTCTGGAATCCGGAGGGAGCCCGGGCGCGGAAAAGCTATCCGGAGGAGCAGCTCGGAGGGAGCGAAAGATGACAGCTTATGAAACCCTGAGGCCTTCTGCCCTGCTGGGCCCCCTGCCGGTGGCGCTGGTCAGCTGCGCGGAAAAGGATCATCCGGAAAACAGAAACCTGCTGACCATCGCCTGGGCGGGCACGGTCAACTCCGAACCGCCCATGCTGAGCATCAGCGTGCGCCAGAGCAGATATTCCTACGGGCTGATCCGGGATTCCGGGGAGTTCGTGGTCAACCTGACGGACAGGCAGCTCTGCAGGGCGGCTGATTTCTGCGGCGTGCGAAGCGGAAGGGATCTGGATAAGGCGGCGGCCTGCGGTCTCCGGTACAGGCCGGCGGAGGGGCTGGAGACTGCGCCGGCGGTGGAAGGGGCTCCGGTAAGCCTCAGCTGCCGGGTGCGCGAAAGAATGGAGCTGGGAAGCCATGATCTGTTCCTGGCGGACATCGTGGCGGTATCCGTCCGGGCGGATCTGATGGAGGAAGACGGCAGCCTGCATCTGGAGCGGGCCGGCCTGATGGCCTACAACCATGGGCTGTATCAGGAGCTGGGCAGGGTCGCCGGCTTCTTTGGCTGGTCGGTTGCCCGGCCGGAGGTTTTTCGGCGCCGGATGAAGGCGTACCGGAAACCGGACCGGCCCGGCGGAGGAAAGGGAGAAAAGCGTCCGGGCAGGGAGGAGTACAGATGAAGTATGATTTTACAACGGTCCTGGACCGCAGGGGGCATGACATCGTGGCTGCGGAGATGATTCCCTTCGAACAGGCTTCCGTTGCGGAGGGTGTTTCCGCGATTCCGATGTGGATCGCGGATATGAGCTTTCCGACGGCCCCCTTTATTCTGGAGGCCATGGAAGAGCGGCTCCGCTTTCCCAACCTGGGATATTTTTCCGAGCCGGACGCCTATTATCAGGCGATCATGGACTGGCACCGGACCCGGAAGGGCGTGCGGGATCTGACGCCGCAGTGCATCGGATATGAAAACGGGGTGCTGGGCGGCGTCAGCTCCGCGATTCGCGTGCTGACCTCTCCGGGCGACGCCGTTCTCCTTCATTCGCCGACCTATGTGGGGTTTACCCATGTGCTGGAGGATACGGGAAGAAAAGCGGTCCACAGTCCGCTGGTCCGGGACGCGGAGGGCATCTGGCGGATGGACTATGCCGATATGGACCGGAAGCTGAAGGAAAACAAAATACACCTGGCGGTATTCTGCTCTCCCCATAACCCGACGGGACGGGTCTGGGAGGAGGAGGAAATCCGCCGGGCGATGGAAGTCTATGCGGAGAATCACTGCCTGGTGATCTCGGACGAAATCTGGTCGGATCTGATCATGCCGGGGCACCGCCACATTCCGACCCAGAGCGTGTCCGCGGACGCGAAAAACAGGACCATTGCCTTTTACGCGCCCAGCAAGACCTTTTCGCTGGCCGGGCTGATCGGTTCCTATCATGTGGTTTATGAAGAAAGGCTGCGGGACCGGCTTCGCCGGGAAGGGGAGCTGACGCATTACAACAGCCAGAATGTGCTGTCCATGGCTGCCCTGCTGGGCGCCTATACCCGGGGAGCCGAATGGGTGGATGAACTGTGCGGCGTACTGGACCGGAATCTCGCCTACGCGGTTGATTTCATCCGGAGCCGCTTTTCCGGAGTACAGGTGATGCGGCCCCAGGGGACCTATATGCTTTTCCTGGACTGCGGAGAATGGTGCCGCCGCAGCGGGGTCTCCATTCAGGAGCTGCAGCGCCGCGGCGTTCAGGCGGGCGTGATCTGGCAGAACGGGGAGACATTTCTCTGGCCGGACTCCATCCGGATGAATCTCGCGCTGCCCTTTTCCCTGCTGCAGGAGGCGATGGAGCGGCTGGACCGCCATGCCTTCGGCAAGGGCTGAAGGAAGCGCTTCGCCTTACAGCCGGCGGAAGCCGAGATGCGCGCCGCAGCTTTCGCGGATCACCAGGGTGGCCTCCCGTACGATGGCGAAGGAGCGGGAGGAGGATTCCCGGGCGAGCAGCAGCTCCCGGACGGCGCTTTGCGCCATTTCTTCCGGATGCAGGTCCACGGAGGTCAGGGAAGGATCCGTATAGGCGCAGAAGAACTGGTTGTCACAGCCGATGATGGCCATGTCCCGGGGCAGGGAGAGCCCCATTCTTTTCAGCTGCTTCATGGCGCCCAGGGCGACCAGGTCGTTGAAGGTGACGATGGCCGTGGGCCAGCGGGAGGAATCCAGGCCGGAGAGCATCCGGAGGACGGCTCTTTCGCCGCTTTCCATATCGTAGCCCGCGTCCACGTGGTAGGCCGGATCGTCCGACAGGTTCATCAGGCGAAGCTGCTCCAGGAACCCCTCGCCGCGGCGGGAGGTGTCCTTGCTGTGCATGGACCCGCCGAGGAAGGCGATGCGCCTGTGCCCCAGGGTGTGCAGATGCCGGACGGGCAGCCGGGAACAATTGACCAGGTCGCTCTGGATGCAGATGCATTCCAGCGATACGTCCGGCGGGCAGATCGTGGCGACTGGCATGTATTTTCCGAGCTTGTCCAGGGCGAAGTTCAGGTCGTCCCGGTCAGCGGACCAGATGCTTCCCGCGAAGAGAACCCCATCCATCCGGCAGCGGATCAGCTCGCTGACCAGCTCCGAGGAGATGGCCTGGTTTTCCATGGTCTGGAAAAGGCGGATGCTGCAGTGGTTTTTTTCCGCTTCCCAGTAGGCCGCGTCCAGAATCCGGTTGAAATACAGGTTGGAAATCACCGGGAGCACCACGGCCAGCGTGCGGCTCCTGCCGCTTTCGAGATTCTGGGCGGACAGGCTGGGGGTATAGTCGTGGGCGTCAATGACCTGCTGTACCCTCTGGCGGGTGGCCTCCCTTACGTGAGGATCCCTGCGGACCACGCGGGTTACCGTGGCGGTGGAGACCCCGGCTTCCCGGGCGATGTCATAGATGGTTGCTTTTCTGCTCATCTTGCTTCCCTCCCCCTGTATCCTAACACGATCTGCGGAGAAACGCAATAAAAATGTTACCGATAACATGAATCTCGGTCTCTTTTTTTGCACTCTTTTTCCAAAAAACTCTTGACAATAAGGAGCAAAAGCAATAGTATTTAGACAAATTCAGGGGAAGGGAACGGAAGAATGGTCCGGAGAAAGCCGAGAAAACCCTCCGAGCTGTGAAACCGATAACATTTCCCAAAAGAAGGATGAAGGAGGAAACTTTCATGAAGAAAATGCTGTCTGTGCTGCTGGCCGCGATGATGCTGCTTTCGCTGCTGGCCATGCCCGCCCTGGCCGAGGACCAGGTGCTGACCGTCGTCACCTGGGACGCCACGACCACTCCCTATCTGATTGCCCAGAAGGAAGCCTTTGAAGCGTCCCATCCCGGCGTCAAAATCGAGTACGTCGATGTCGCTTCTCAGGACTACGCGGTGAAGACCACCACGATGCTGGAAGGCGGAGACAAGAGCGACGTGATCATGATCAAGGAAATCGACAACCTGATCAACTGGCAGGCCCAGGGCTTTGCCGCCCCGCTGACCGACTACATCGGCGGCTATGATCTGTCCGGGTTCGTCGGCACGGAAGCGAACTACGCGGTGGACGGCGTCCAGTACGCGATCCCCTTCCGCAGCGACTTCTGGGTGCTGTTCTACAACAAGGATCTGTTCGACGCGGCCGGCGTGGAGTATCCCACCAATGACATGACCTGGGATCAGTACGCCGAGCTGGCCAAGAAGATGACCGACAAGGAGAAGGATGTTTACGGAACCCATTATCACACCTGGCTGTCCGCTGTGGCCAACTGGGCTGTGTGCGACGGTGTGAACACCCTGGCGGACCGGAACTATGACGATCTGCTGTACTTCTACAAGCTGTACCAGGATCTGGAAGACAACGGCGCCTGCATGAGCTATGCGGATCTGAAGGCTTCCGGCCTGCACTATTCCGCGGCCTTCGCCAACGGCAACGTGGCGATGATGCCCATGGGCTACTGGTACGTTTCCACCCTGATCGGTTACAACAAGGACGGCACCTGCAACTTCAACTGGGGCATCACCGCGGTTCCGCACGCCGAGGGCGTGGCTGCCGGTTCTTCCTTCGGCAACCTGACCGGCGCCATGATCAACGCGAAGTCCGAGCAGAAGGATCTGGCCTGGGAGTATGTTTCCTGGCTGGGCGGCGTGGAAGGCGCCAAGGCGACTGCTTCCACCGGCGCCCGTCCCGCCTGGGTTTCCGAGGATGTTGCGGCTGCCATGTCTTCCGTGGAAGGCTTCCCGGCGGATGAGACCAGCAAGGGCGCGCTGCTGCCCGCGGCCGTCGCCATGGAATGGCCGGTGGCGGAGAAGGTCTCCGACATCAAGACCATCGTGAACGAAGAGCATACCATGATCATGACCCGTGAAATCACCCCCGAAGAGGGCATCGAAGAGATGAACGAGCGCGTGGCCGAGCTGTTCGAATAATCAGATTGAATAGCGATTGATCCCAGGCAGGGAAGGCTGCTTGCCTTCCCTGCCTTTTTTGAGAACAAGGGAAAGGAACTGATGAGTCATGAGCCAGGCGGAAGTGAGAAAAGTCCGGCACAGGATGAGCAAACTGGAAAGAAAAAACACCCTGGTGGCCTATTCTTTTCTGGCACCCAATTTTATCGGGTTTGCGGTTTTTACGCTGGTCCCGGTGATCTGCGCTGTCCTTCTGTCGCTGTTTGAGTGGAACGGCGGAGACATTTCCAAACTGAAATTTGTCGGCCTGGAGAACTATGCCACGATTTTCGCGACCAAAAAGGTGGCGGAGAAGGGCATCGAATACTTCTTCAACCGGGCGGACCTGGGTATCGCGCTGAAGAACACCGTTTACTACACGGTGGTTACGGTGCCGCTGACGATTGTCTGTGCCCTGGCCCTGGCGCTGCTGCTGAACAAGATCAAGGGCGCGGTGTTCTTCCGGACGGTCTTCTTCTTTCCCTATGTGTCCTCCATGGTGGCGATCTGCGTCTGCTGGTCCTTCATGCTGATGAAGGACGGCCCCATCAACCAGCTCATCATGGCGCTGGGGATCAATTTCAACAAGGGGTGGACCGCGGACAGCACCATGGCCATCTGGTCCATTATTCTGGTGAGCGTCTGGCGGAACATGGGCTATTATATGGTCCTGTATCTGGCAGCGCTGCAGGGAATTCCCCGGGAGCTCATGGAAGCGGCTACGGTGGACGGGGCGAACAAATGGCAGCAGTTCCTGCATGTGACCCTGCCCCAGCTGAAGCCCACCACCTTTTTCGTCTCCGTGATGATGGTCATCTCCTGCTTCAAGATCTATGACGTGGTGGCAATCATGACGGACGGCGGCCCCGGCCGGGCGACCAAGATGCTGGTGACCTATATCTATGACGAGGCCTTCGTCAAGGTCCGGTACGGTCAGGCCAGCGCCATCTCCATGATCCTGCTGATCATCGTGCTGGCGGTCACCATTATCCAGTTCAGCTCCGAGAAGAAATTCTCAAACGACTGAGGAAGGAGGAGAAAAGAAGATGGAAGCTGCTGTTCACAGCCGGGAAATCCGGAAGGACAACCCGACCCTGCGCAAGATCCTGCGGACGGTCATCTGGATCCTGCTGATCCTGCTTTCGGCCTTTACCCTGATTCCCTTTGTGTGGATGGTCTCCTCCTCGCTGAAGCTGGACCGGGAGGTGTTTGCCTTCCCGATGCGCTGGATTCCGGAGACCTTTCACTGGGAGAACTATTCCCTGATCTGGCAGCGGGTCCCGCTGATCACCTATTTCAAAAACACCGCGTTTATCGCCATCGTGGTCACCGTCCTGCAGACGCTGACCTCCTCCTTTGCGGCCTATGCTTTCGCAAAGCTGAGCTTCCGGGGGCGGGACGCGCTGTTCCTGTGCTATATCGGAACCATTGCGGTGCCGTGGCAGGCCTACATGCTTCCCCAGTTCATCATGATGCGGTCCATGGGACTGTATGATACCCTGTGGGCCATGGTGGTGCTGCAGGCCTTCTCTGCTTTCGGCGTGTTCCTGATGCGTCAGTTCTACCGTTCGATTCCCTCGGAGCTGTGCGAGGCAGCCCGGCTGGACGGCTTAAGCGAATACGGCATCTGGGCGCGGATCATGCTGCCCCTGTCCAAGGCGGCGATCGCCACGCTGGTCATCTTCACCTTTGTGAGCACCTGGAACGACTACATGGGCCCGATGATCTACCTGACCCGGGACATCAACAAGACGGTGCAGGTGGGTCTGCGCAGGTTTATCCAGGAGAACTCCAGTGATTACCATCTGATCATGGCAGCGTCCCTCTGCTCGCTGCTGCCGGTGTCGGTGGTGTTCCTCTGCCTGCAGCGGTACTTCATTGAGGGGATCGCCACGTCGGGGCTGAAGGGATGAACGGATACGGGATCACAGCTGCCTGAGGCAATACCGGAGGAGGTGCGGAAGCTTGCGGAATCACTATGAAGATGCCCTGAAACGGATCGCGGAAAAATTCAGAAGGACCGCGGAGACGGCGGCGGAGGAAGGAATCATTCCCTATCAGAGCGCGGAGGGAAAATGGATCGTCAGTCCTTATGACGGAAACAGCTGGTGGACCGGCGGCTTCTGGCCGGGGCTGATGTGGCAGCTCTGGAAGCTGACGGGGGACGGCTTCTTCCTGACGGAAGCCCGGCGGGCGGAAAAGCTGCTGACGGATGAGTTCCGTACCTTCCGGAAGCTGAACCATGATGTGGGATTCATGTATCTGCTGTCCTGCGGGGCGGACGCCAAACTGACCGGGGATGAGCAGGCGGAAACGGATCTGCTGCACGCGGCGTCCCTGCTGATGGGCCGGTTTAACCCGGCCGGGTTCATCCGGGCCTGGAACGAGCCGGAGCGGACGGGGTTTGCCATTATCGACTGCATGATGAACCTGACGCTGCTGTACCGCGCCAGCCGGGATACCGGGGATCCGAGGTTCCGGCAGGTAGCCGGGATCCATGCCGATACCACCCTGCGGGAATTCCTGCGGGAGGACGGGTCGGTCAGCCACATCATCGAACTGGATCCCGAAACCGGGAAGCGGGTGCGGGAGCACCCGGGCCAGGGCTGGGCGCTGGGAAGCCAATGGAGCCGGGGGCAGGCCTGGGGGCTGTACGGATTCGCGCTGGCCTTCCGCCATCTGCAAAAGCCGGAATATCTGGAGGCAGCGGAGCGGATTGCCCGCAATTTTACGGCGCATATCCGGGAGGACGGCCTGACGGACTGCGATTTCTGCCAGCCGGCCGGGGAGGAGCGGATTGACAACATCGCCGGCGCTGTCGCCGCCTGCGGTCTGATGGAGCTGGCCGGGCTGACGGGAGAGGAAGAATGGGCGGCCCAGGGGCGGCGGCTGGTGGACGGACTGCTGGACCACTGTGCGGACTGGGGAGACAGCCGCTGCGGCATTCTGACACATTGCACCGCCAGCTATCATGACGACGGCGCGGGAAGGCATACCAATATTCTTTACGGAGACTATTTTCTGACAGAAGCGCTGATGCGAATCTGCGGCAGGGACGCGGAGCTGTGGAGCTGACGGGAAAAGAGGGGAGAATCCGGCATGGGAGTTCTTTATCCGCAGAACAATGCGGCGCGGACGACGGTGGATCTGGGCGGGATCTGGGATTTCCGCCTGCAGGGGGACAGCGGGTGGCAGCCGATTGCGGTGCCCGCTTCCTACAATGATCAGAGTCCGGATCCGAGGTTCCGGAATTTTGCCGGGGTTTCGGAATACCGCCGGAGGTTTACGATCCCTTCCGCCTGGAAGGGGCTGCGCTGGTTTCTGCGGTTCGACGCGGTGGCCCACAGCGCCGTCATTCTGCTGAACGGGCGGGAGATTGCGGCGCACCGGGGCGGCTTTCTGCCCTTTGAGGTGGAGCTGAACGGGCTGATGGAAGCGGGGGAAACCGCGGAGCTGACGGTCCGGGCGGACAACCGCATCAGCCATGACACGCTGCCCATCGGCACCGAGGGGGATACCGCCTTCTTCGGATCGGACAATCCGGGGATTCCTTCGGTGGAAGCGGGAAAGAAGTGGCAGCAGGAGCGCGGCATCAACCGGCCTGCCTTTGACTTTTTCAACTATACCGGGATTCAGCGGCCGGTGCGCCTGGCGGCTACGCCGAAGGCCTACATCCGGGATGTTACGCTGATTCCCTCGGTGAGCGGGGAAGTCCGCTATGAGGTGGAAACCTCGGACGCGGAGGGAGAAGTGCTGGTAGAGGCGCTGGACGCGGACGGGAATGCGGCGGCCCGCGCCAGCGGCCGGAAGGGGGTTCTGACGATTCCGCAGCCGAAGCTGTGGGAGCCCCGGCCGGGCACGCCCTATCTCTATACCGCCCGGATTTCCTTCGGGGAGGACCGGTATGAGCAGCCCTTCGGCATCCGGGAGGTCCGGGTGGAGGGAACCCGCTTCCTGATCAACGGCAGGCCCTTCCGGTTCCACGGCCCCTGCAAGCACGAGGACAGCCCCTTTCACGGCCGGGGAATGGATCCCTGCCTGAATGTGACGGATGTGAACCTCTATCGCTGGCTGAATGCCAACTGCTTCCGGACCAGCCATTATCCCTACGCGGAGGAAATGTATCAGCTCTGCGACCGGGAGGGAATTGTGATCGTGGACGAAACCCCGGCCGTAGGCATGTGGGCGGATGAGCGGTACGGCTGGAACCTGGCGGACTACCACGGCCAGGTGCTGCGGGACATGATCGGCCGGGATAAAAACCATCCCTGTGTGGTCATGTGGAGCCTGGGGAATGAACCGGATACGGAAAAGTATCCGGAGAAGGCATATGATTACTGGCGCCCCCTGTATGAGGCGGCGCACCGGCTGGATCCGCAGAACAGGCCTGTGACGGTGGTAGGGTGCCAGAACAGGTATGATGTGGATCAGGTGATCCGGTCCATGGATGTGGTCCTGATCAACCGTTACTACGGCTGGTACAATCTGTCCGGCGACCTGGAGGCGGCCCGGTATGCTTTCCGGATGGAGCTGGACTGGTGGGAAAAGCAGCAGAAGCCCCTGATTCTTTCCGAATACGGCGCGGATACCGTCGCGGGACTGCATGGCGCGGTGGCGGAAATGTTTACGGAGGAATTCCAGGTGGCCTATTATGAGGCCATGAGCGAATGCCTGGATGAACGGGATTTTGTGATCGGGGAAATGCCCTGGAACTTTGCCGATTTTTCTACCTGCCAGGGGCCGATGCGGGTGGGCGGAAACCGGAAAGGCCTGTTTACCCGGGATCGCCGGCCGAAAATGGCAGCGCATTATTTCCGCCGCAGATGGGGGGAAATGGAGGCGCGGGAG